>CAZNOB010000239.1:0-7650 GCA_964574535.1 uncultured Granulosicoccaceae bacterium
TGTAAAACCGGTAGTTTTGCATCATCAGGATGTATCGGTTTACCGGTAAACAGGTCAATTTTTTTCATCCAGTTTCCTGGCCAGCCCTTCATTGCTCTGCCACGAACCCGTGAGAACCAGGTGCCCCACAGGCCGCTTAGCGCCATGGGGATTACAGGTACCGGAGTGCGTTCCAGCATCCTTTCTATACCGGGGCGGAATTCCTGTACTTCGCCGTCCGGTGTTAGTCCTCCTTCAGGGAAAATACAGACCAGCTCACCGTTTTCAAGCGCTTCTGCGATGGTGTCATAGGCACGCTTAAGTAGTTCCGGGTCTTCCTTTCTAGTGGCAATTGGAATAGCGCCTGCGTTCTTGAAGAAATGATGCGCCACCGGTGTATTATAAATTTTATGGTACATAACAAAACGCATCGGTCTTGGGCAAACAGCGCCAATCACAACAGGATCAACAAAGCTCACATGGTTGCAAGCGAGTATCGCGGCACCTTCTTTGGGGATGTTGTCGAGATCATGTTTTCCAATGCGATACAGGGTATGCATTAATATCCAGGCCATCATTTGCAGTGTAAATTCAGGGACGCGTTTGAATATAAACAGACCGACAATGGCATTTAGCATTGCGACAATAAAAAACAGGCTCTGAATACTGTTGCCCAGTGCAAAACAAACGATTGCAAAGATTCCTGCAATCACCATAAATAGCGCATTCAGAATATTATTGGCGGCGATATTACGTGATAAATATTCGGGTGGCGTATTGGTTTGTACAAAGGCGTAAAGCGGCACAATAAACAGCCCGCCAGACACGGCCAGTAGTAACAGTGCCAGTAGTGCCTTGATGTATACGCCGTCCGTGAACATGTCCACAATACCATTGGTGTTCGCACTGAGGGGGATATCCATCATCCCAAGGTATGCACCACACAGCGTCATACCAAGCGCGCCCACTGGCACCAAACCCAGTTCAACCCGGCCTCTGGAGAGTTTGGAAGAAATAAAAGAACCCAGGCCAATACCTATTGAAAACATCGCCATCAATAACGTTGCAACGTAGGGGGTTCCCATTAAATATTCGCGGGAGAAATTAGGGATTTGGGTAAGAAATGTCGCACCGAAAAACCAAAACCACGAGATACCAAACACGGTGTAAAAATTGGCTTGATTGCTGGCCAGTGCCGAGAATATATTTTTACCTGAACGTAGCGGGTTGCGATCGATAACAAGATCGGGTTCTTCCGGCGGTGCTGGTGGAATGAAATGACAGACGATCAAACCGAGAACGGAAAAACTCAATATAGCTACCGATACCGGCAACAGGTAGTGCTCAAAACTTGCCAGAATGCCGCCAAGTATTGTGCCCAGCAGGATGGCTAGAAAGGTCCCTGCTTCAACCAGGGCATTGCCGCCCATCAGTTCGTCACGCGATAGATGCTGTGGCAGGATGCTGTACTTGATCGGGCCGAAAAATGCTGACTGAGTGCCCATTAAAAAAAGTACTCCCAACAGGGCGGGTATCGAGTTCAGCCAAAGCCCCAGTACACCGAGAGACATAATAATTACTTCAACCAATTTTATTTTTCGGATCAGGCGACTTTTTTCATATTTGTCTGCCAGTTGGCCCGAAAGTGGTGAAAACAGAAAAAATGGCAGAATAAAAATTACGGCAGCCAGATTCACTAACACACTGCTGTGCTCAGAGACGATCTTGTAAGTCAGTAAAATAACCAGCGCATTCTTGAAAACGTTGTCGTTAAACGCACCGAGAAACTGGGTTAGAAAATAAGGGGCGAATCTACGTTGCTTGAGTAAGGTCACTGTGTGGTCCGCTTGTTTCCCGTTGATGCCGCGCATTAGACAGCACAGAGTAGCCGTTGACAATTTTGTTGGCGAAAGTAGTGTAAATGTGTACTCACGGTACAGCCTTAATTCTGTCCGTCTGGTGATGTTTCCGCTGTATAGGGAAAGTGTAGTTCCGCTTGAGACGTGTGTCTGATTTTGTTGGGCACGACTTTTACGGAAAGTACATCTGATTTGTACCCTCGCATGCGTAAACGAGTCTGCATTCTTCACAAGGCAACCCGCTGCTCTAAGTTGGCTCTATTTTTAAAGTGATATAGTGATATTTGGCCCTTCGCCCGAAAAGACAGTCTGTCTATTCAACGCCAGAGCCCAAAATTGCAGCACACCTCAGCCGATCGCCCTTCGTACGTGCGGGCACGTTTGTCGGGCAGTAGACTGACCTGTTTTGCACTTTTGACTCTGAACGTCGAATCCTCATGATTAATGCCTGCCATTACCCAACGGATCACACGCTATGTATAGTCTGGCCCTGCTGCTCGCTGCCACTATTTTCTACGCTGGCTACAACCTGCTCATCAAGCAATCATCTGTGTTTGCGGAGGCTGTAGCGGTCACCACCATTACTGCTACTATTGCCCTGCAATTAGCCGCGCTAGTGGTTTCGCTGGTGTTTATGATGCTGCTGCGACTTTCCGGAGTTGAATCATTTATTTTGCCAGCACCTGCCTATTGGTGGGCGATTGGCGCCGGTCTGTGTATCGGAGCGGCAGAAATTTGCTACTTTTATATATTCGCGGGGTCTCCATTCACGGCGCCAGTATCGGTGAATGTGGCAACACCGGTGATCGTTGGCGGCGCGGTGCTGGTCGCTGCATTGGGCGCCAGGTTGTTTTTTGGCGAAATTATGGGCACCCGGCAATGGCTGGGCGCAGGTTTGATACTCGTGGGTGTGATCGCGCTTGCGGGGCGATAAATCGGCGTCATAATAGGGGGTTGGTCAGTCTAAACATCCTTTCGCCAGTGCGTGAGGCTATCAGGCTGGCAGCTTGGTTTTTTTACACTAGAGATAATATGCTGCACACAAGAAGGTCGTACCAGGGGATGGTGGTGGCTCCGCACCATCTGGCGTCAGAGGCAGGCGCTCGGGTATTGCGCGAAGGCGGCAACGCCATCGAGGCGATGATTGCCGCGGCCAGCACGATTGCGGTGGTATACCCGCACATGAATTCGCTGGGTGGTGATAATTTCTGGTTGCTGCATCAGCCCGGTGCTGACCCGGTGGGAATTGATGCCTGTGGCGGGGCAGCATCAGCAGCCAGCGTTGACTATTATCGAAGTAAAGGTCTTGACGCGATTCCCGGTCGCGGACCCGATGCCGCTTTGACAGTCGCCGGTGCGGTATCCGGCTGGCAGTTAGCTCACCAGCAAGCGAAACTCGCCGGTGGCAAATTACCTTTATCGCGTTTACTGGAAGATGCTATCCACCATGCTCGGGAAGGTGCTCCCGTGACAGCGACGCTAGCCAACAACGCGCGCGGTAAACTGGCAGAGCTGATCGATCAACCTGGTTTTGCACAAACCTATGTAAAAAGTGGCCAGCCCGTGCAACTGGGTGAACTGTTCAAACAAACAAAAATCGCCAACACGCTGGAGCGCCTGGCCAGTGCCGGACTGGATGATTTTTATCGCGGTGAACTGGCACAATCAATAGGCGAAGACTTGCAAATAGCCGGATCGCCAGTCTCTGTAGATGACTTAAATCAATACAACGCAATGATCGTAGAGCCTCTGTCTTTGGCGGTCGGTGAGCACAGGGTTTTTAATATGCCGCCCCCGACTCAGGGTCTGGCATCGCTGATGTTGCTGGGTATTTTTGCACGCTTGAATATTCAGTCGCTTGATGACTACGACTACATTCATGGCCTGATTGAATCAACCAAACAGTCATTCCGAACCCGTGACACTGAGGTCAGTGACCCGGCTTATATGGCACGCAGCGCTGAAGAATTTTTAGCTGGCGATTTTCTTGATCGGCTGGCCGTCGGTGTGAATCGTGATAAAGCCGATCCCTGGCCGGATGCAAGTGTTGGCGGCGATACCGTGTGGCTGGGCGCTGTTGATAAAAATGGTGGGGCGGTCAGTTTTATTCAAAGTATCTACTGGGAGTTTGGCTCCGGCGTAATTTTACCCGACAGCGGAATTACCTGGCAGAACCGTGGAACCAGTTTCAGTCTTGATGAGTCACACCATAATTGTCTGAAGCCAGGGCGGCGTCCTTTCCACACCATCCAGCCAGCGCTTGCACACCTTGGCGATGGTCGGGTCATGCCGTTTGGTACCATGGGAGGCGAGGGGCAACCGCAAACTCAGGCGATGGTGTTTTCACGCTATGCCATGGGTGGTCAGGATTTACAACAGTCGATTACAGCACCGCGTTGGTTGCTTGGTCGAACCTGGGGCAGTGATATCACTAACTTACGTATTGAAAATCGCTTTGCACCGGAAGTCTATGAGCAGCTGATTGCCGCCGGGCACGATCTGGAAATGATAGGTGAGTACGATGAAGTGATGGGCCATGCGGGGGCGCTGGTATTGCACCCTGATGGCTTGATCGAAGGGGCCAGTGATCCGCGCTGTGATGGTTCGGCCTGCGGACTATAAATCGTGCAACTCTTTTAGTCGGTGATTTGTGAAAGATAACTACTACTTTGATAATGCAGCGACCACCTGGCCCAAGCCAGAGGTGGTCTATCAGTTCATGGATAGTTTTTTTCGATCACATGGCGTGAACCCCGGAAGATCGGGACACACACTGGCAATAGAAGCAGAGCAAATGATCTTCAGCACCAGGCGCATGCTGGCAGATTTTTTTGGCCACAATGGTGATCCAAATCGCGTGGTATTTACACAAAATGCAACCGATTCACTGAATATTGCGTTACGTGGATTATTAAAAAGTGGCGACCATCTGATCACAACTCATCTTGAACATAACGCCGTCGCGCGTTGTGCGAATCATTTACAGCGTGACTATAACGTCGATGTTTCTCTGGCTGAGGCGAATGCCAGCGGCTATGTTCAGACTGAATCAATCGACAGCCTGATCTCACCAAAAACAGCGGCAATAGTCGTCAATCATGCATCTAACGTGACCGGTGTGGTTCAGGATTTACAATCGATTGCTGCTCTGGCAAAAAAACGTAATGTCCCCCTGATTGTCGATACCGCGCAAACAGCTGGCGTGCAGGATGTCGATATGAGCTGGGGCATCGATATCCTTACCTTCACCGGTCACAAAGGTCTCTATGGTCCCATGGGGATCGGCGGGTTGATTGTCGCAGATGATATTGATCTCGCCCCGGCACGGTTTGGCGGTACCGGAGTGGATTCTGCTTCACCGTTTCAACCCGAGGTTTACCCGCATCGGCTTGAAGCCGGAACCGTATCAATTCCGGGTATTGCCGGGCTGAATGCTGCACAAAAGTGGTTTGCCAGACTTGGTGCGGAGCATGGCGCTGAAAAAGCCTCACACCGTGACGCCTGCCTGGTGGCGATTGATCATATTCACCAAACGGAAATGCAGCACGCCAATAGAATTTGGGCACACCTGCAAACCCTTGAACGCGTTAGCACCATGGGGCGATTGCAGGACGGACCCCATATCGCCGTAGTCAGTTTTACCTGCGATGGAATGCCGGCGCAACAGATCGCGGAAATGATCGATGCTGACTATCATATTTGTGTCAGAGCAGGGCTGCACTGCGCGCCCGGCGTGCACGACTTTTTCAAAACAGCCGATGCCGGCGGTGCGGTGCGACTGTCCCCCGGTTACTTCACTGAATCTTCCGATGTTGATCATCTGCTTGAAGCGTTGAGCAACTATCTAGAATGATTGTGTGGCAATCATCTTTTACTTTGAATTGAGTATCATCTCTTAACACCTTCACTGGTTATAAAATATGAAAGTTCATAACTCTATTATAGATACCATTGGCAATACGCCGATGGTCAGGCTAAACAAAGTCAGTCGAGGTTACCCGGGGCAGATTCTAGCCAAGGTAGAGTACTTTAATCCCGGTCATTCCATGAAAGACCGTATGGCGTTAAAGATGATTGAAGAGGCCGAAAAAGCAGGCACGCTGAAACCCGGAGGTACCATTATCGAAGGGACTTCCGGTAATACCGGAATGGGCCTGGCGCTTGGTGCCATCGCAAAAGGGTATAAATGTATTTTTACTCTGGCAGATAAACAATCACAGGAAAAAATAGATATTCTAAGAGCGGTCGGGGCAGAAGTGTTTGTTTGTCCCACCAGTGTTGATGCTGATGATCCACGATCCTACTATTCAGTGGCGAAGCAACTGCACAAAGATACCCCTAACTCTATTTATCCCAACCAGTATGACAATCCGGCGAATGCACAGGCACACTATGAAACAACAGGGCCTGAAATCTGGCAGGACACCGGTGGTAAAATAACTCACTATGCTGCAGGTGTGGGAACCGGTGGCAGTATGTGTGGTGTCGCTAAATATCTAAAAGAACAAAACAGCGATATCGTCACGGTCGGTATTGATACTTATGGCTCGGTGTTCAAAAAGTATAAAGAAACCGGTGTTTTCGATGAAAGCGAGATATATCCCTACATGACTGAAGGGATTGGTGAAGATATCCTGCCTGAAAATGTCGACTTTGATCTGATTGATCACTTCATCAAAGTCACCGATAAAGACGCAGCAATCATGACTCGCAAGCTGGCTCGCGAAGAGGGGCTGTTTTGTGGTTGGTCGTGCGGTTCTGCAGTTGCCGGTGCACTGGAATGGGCGGGCGAGAATTTGACCGATGATGATGTCATGGTGATTATATTGCCTGACCACGGTACGCGTTATCTTGGCAAGGTCTACAGCGACAGCTGGATGAAAGACCACGGGTTTCTGGAAGAGCGAGATTACTCCACAGCCGGTGATATCATCGGTGGGTATGCAGAGAACAGAAGCATGCTCAGTATCGATATCAAAACGCCGGTCATTGAGGCGGTCCGTTTACTGACTGAAGCCAATGTATCTCAGGCACCTGTCACTGAGAACGGATCTTTTGTCGGGAGCCTGATCGATTCCAAGCTTTTGTCGATGATGATTGATAATCCCGATATCAAAGAGCAATCTATCGCCGAGGTTATGGGCAAGCCCTTCCAGATCGTGCCAAAGGACACCACGCTTGACGTGTTAGCATCAATCATCAATCGTGACAACCCCGCTGTACTGGTGCCTGACGGTGGTGACGCAATGCGGATTATCACCCAGCACGATGTTCTGAAAGCGGTTACCGAAGCTTAATCGCAAAGCGCTCTGTAATAGGTTTCAATACACGCTTCCAAAAGAGGTGGAACGACAATGAAACTGCTTGCCGCTGTAGTGCTGGGGATGTTGATATCAGGTTGCGGTGGATCAAAAAATCCACTCTTTTTGGGTTCAGGTAGTGAATCTGCAAATGCCGGTTCACTCAAAACAACCAAAGCGGGTGGCAACAGTACTATCTCAGAGATCTACGCCGGCTCCTGCAAAGAAATCTCCCGCGGTGGTTTTATCTGGATGACGGACTCTGTCTTGCTGGAAGATCTTGTTGCTCCCTTGGGGAACAGTGCTGCTGCTGAAATTGTTCAAAAAGTCAGCTTTGATTCGCAAGGGGCTCTGATGGTCGATTTCGGTGAGATCCCGACACCGGGTTTCGATGTAAGACTGATGAACAAGCAATTGCAGCTGGATGGGTCGAAGGCAATTGTGCAGGTAGACCTGGTGAAACTATCAGAGTCAGCTGACCGGCTTCCACAGGTATTGACTCACCCGTGTGC
>CAZNOB010000240.1:0-7613 GCA_964574535.1 uncultured Granulosicoccaceae bacterium
TATCAGCTGAGTGTTAAAGAAGTCGCATGGTGGTCTGTCTATGAAATCGGTCAACGTTTGTGCGATACCTTCGACAACAGCACAAACCCTGACAACCCGCCCAACGTATTTATTGCCGGGGATGCCTGCCATACACACAGCCCAAAGGCCGGGCAAGGGATGAATGTCTCTATGCGAGACAGCTTCAATCTTGGCTGGAAACTCGCCAGCGTGCTTGAAGGTCGCAGCAATCCTGCACTACTGAATACCTACTCCACCGAAAGACACGCTGTTGCCAGAGAACTGATTGATTTTGATCGCGAGTTTGCTCAACTGATTAGCTCCCAGGGCAAGCTCAATGAAAACACAAACACAGCCGGGGACTCCGCTTGCACATTTCAACAGTATTTTGAAAAACACGCCAGCTTTACCGCAGGTACAGCAATTCAATACACGGCTTCATTGATCACCGCCAACACCAGTCATCAGGGGCTGGCCAGCGGATTTCCTGTTGGCAAACGTTTTCATTCAGCACCGGTGATACGCCTGGCAGACGGAAAACCCGTGCAGATCGGTCATACCGTCAAAGCGGATGGTCGCTGGCGGCTATTCCTGTTCGCCGACAGTGAGCAATCGAGAATAGAAAAACTCTGCGATTATTTATGCAACCACGCTGCGTCACCTGTGAAACTTTACACAGCAAAAGATAAAGACAGCGATTCAACCCTGGACTGCCGGGCAATTTACCAACAGTATTTTCGCGATCTTGATATTAACCAGATGCCGCCGCTGCTATTGCCTAAAAAAGGCCGCTACCAACTTTGTGACTATGAGAAACTATTCTGCGCAGATCTGAAAGAAGGCAATGATATATTTTCCATGCGTGGCATTGATCGAGGCGAAGGCTGCCTGGTGATTGTACGCCCCGACCAACATGTGGCTCATGTGCTGCCATTAGATGCCTTTGATGAGTTGGGGGCTTTTTTCAGCGCTTTTATGATTGAAGGTAAAAACCGAATTTAACCGGTGGCAGGCCAGTTGTTCTCCGATCTGGTTGCCGCCCTCCGGATACCAACTGCGCGAGGGATCAATCTGCTACACCAATTCCCTCTGTAGCTGGCGCTGCTGCGCTGCCTGTTTCACCGACAACCGGACTAAAATTCTGTGAAGTGACACTCTCTTGATTTCCGCCAGATCTGGTCCATGCAACGACAACGAGTATCGAGACATAAAAAGGCACTCAGGTCGTGTCGCCAGAACACTCAATTTGATTTGAATAAATGATCACAGTCCACTAATCTGCCAACTGGACACTCGTTTCGAACCCCGTCAGTGGCTTCGGAGCAGTTATCTTCTGTCCTCATACTGGAGAAGAATCATGAATACATTAAAAACTACACTGGTTGCGGCAACGGTCGCACTTGGCGCTGCAGCAAGCCAGGCTCAGGCAGCTGACAAGGTTCTCACCATGTCGCACTGGGCCGGGCCAAAACATGCCATGGCAACCAAAGTATATCCCTGGCTTAACGATCAGTTGTCCGAATGTTCCGGTGGCAGCTTAAGCGTTAAACTTGAAAACGGCCTTGCCCCGCCACCTGCCCAGTACGACACCATACGCGATGGCGTCGCAGATATTGGCTGGATTGTTCATGGCTACACCAAAGGTAAATTTCTGACCACCAAAATGATTGAGCTTCCCGGCCTGCCCGGCAATGCAGAATCTATGTCCGTGGCATTTCAAATGACTCACGAGAAATACTTCGCTGCAGCCAAAGAAGCCAAAGGCGTAAAAGTACTGACTAACTTCGTACACGGCCCGGGTGTGGTTAATACCGCTGAAAAAATTACCTCATACAAACAACTCGAAGGTAAAAAAATTCGCGTGGGTGGCGGAGTTGCTAACGCAGTCGGTCAGGCGCTTGGAGTCGCAGGCGTGAACATGCCGGCACCCGCAGTCTACGAAGCCATTTCTTCGGGCGTTGCAGACGGCGTATTTTTTCCACTGGAAACTCTTTACTCTTTTAAAATTAACGAACTCACCAAATACTCTTTCAAGAATCCGGATGGTATGTACACCACATCTTTTGGTTTAATCATGAACTCCGATGTCTACGATGATCTCTCTGATGAACAAAAAGCGTGTGTCGACGGTACCAGCGGCGTTGAAATGGCCAGACAAATTGGTAAATTCTGGGACGAGGCAGACTCAGTCGGTGAAGCAGAATCTGCGAAAACCGGATCGCAGGTTGTGATGGCAAGCGACGAAGAACGAGCATACTTCAAAGAGAAGACTGCTGATATCGAAGCCGCTGTATTGAAAGAAATCGAAAGCCGCGGCGTCGATGCCGCAGCTGCTTTTGAATTCATGAAATCACAGCTGCAGTAGACTAACGAATCAGTGCGAAACACTCTGGCAAAAATAGAAAGGCTGACAGATTCTGTCAGCCTTTTTTGCGCAAATATCGCAGCGATGATCCTGCTGCTGCTTGTTGTTCTCACCTGTGTCGATGTGATTGGGCGGTACTTCTTTAACTCACCGCTGGTGGGAACAGTAGAATTGGTGCAGATTTGTATGGGTGCGATTACCTTTTTTTCTTTCCCACTCATGTTTTTACGCAACGATCATATTATCGTTGACCTGATCCCGCATTTTCGTCGCGGCTATCTGGGCTGGATTGTGTCACTGATATTTCTGGCAATCACATTCTTTGTGGCAGTCAAACTGGGCTTGCGGGTTTATGACTATGCAATCCGCGCTTTTGAAGACAGCGATGTCACCGAATACCTGCTGATCCCCAGATATCCAATTGTCGGATTCATCACTGCGGCTATTTTTTCAGCAGCAGCAATTTCACTGCTACGAATTCTGATCTTACTTTGCAACCCGGGGCAAAGCACAGAATCATCAGCCGAACCAGGCGACGCGGAAACTTCATGACATCTGCCCTTTTTGGTTTTGGTGCCGTTTTGGTGCTGGCTTTTATGCGCATGCCGCTGGGTATAGCCCTGGGCCTGGTCGGGGTAGCCGGCTTCGCTTACGAATCCAGTATGCGCGCTGCCATGGC
Organism: uncultured Granulosicoccaceae bacterium; assembly: GCA_964574535.1. Taxonomy (GTDB): domain Bacteria; phylum Pseudomonadota; class Gammaproteobacteria; order Granulosicoccales; family Granulosicoccaceae. Next base: position 3,045 of record CAZNOB010000240.1, read on the forward strand.
CAGCGCCGCCAGACTGGTCATTGATGCCAGTCAGTCGTACGGATTATCGGTGGTACCGCTGTTTATTCTAATGGGATTAATGGTTGAACGTGGTGGCATGGCACGTGAGCTTTATCGCGCAGCCTATGTTTTTCTGGGGCACCGACGTGGTGGACTGGCGATGTCTACTATTTGCGCCTGCGGCATGTTTTCCGCCATCTGCGGTTCATCACTTGCGACTGCAGCTACTATGTCCAAGGTATCGATGCCCGAGATGCGACGCTACAAATATAGCGATTCACTGGCCTCGGCTTCTATTGCCGCCGGTGGTACGTTGGGAATCCTGATTCCACCCAGTGTTATTCTGGTGATCTACGGTTTAATCACCAATGCATCTGTCGGTAAACTTTTTATCGCCGGTATTCTGCCTGGCCTGGTTGGCGTGTTGTTTTATCTTGGCGCAGTGATGTTTGTTGTGAAACGCAATCCAGCTGCAGGCCCCGCCGGCGAACAAGTCGGTTGGGGCGAACGCTTTAAAGCATTGGCGGATGTATGGACAACACTCGGACTATTTATTTTCGTTATCGGCGGAATTTATATCGGTGCATTTACGCCGACGGAAGCCGCTGGTATGGGGGCCGCCGGTGCCATTGCAATCGCCGGGTTTCGAAAGGCGCTTAGCTGGAGTGTATTACTGGAAGTGACTCGCGAAACAACGCTCACCACTGCCAAACTATTTCTGGTGATATTCGGCGCGATGATTTTTTCAAACTTTGTCAATCGGGCGGGATTGCCGGATGCGCTAATCGGAATAGTGAACAGCTTTGATGTCTCGCCCCTCGGTGTAATTTTTATTATTCTGGCTATCTACCTTGTGCTTGGTTGCGTATTCGAGTCGCTTTCAATGATTCTACTTACTGTGCCAATCTTCGCCCCTGTCGTAGAAGGGTTAGGCTTTGACTTAATCTGGTTTGGAATTCTGGTGGTCGTTGCGACGGAAATCAGCCTGATCACACCACCGATCGGGCTCAATGTATTTGTACTGAAGGGTGTGTTGAAAGACGTATCGGTTAAAACCATCTTCAAGGGAGTAACCCCGTTTTGGATTGCTGATATTGTGCGCTTGATTCTGCTGGCTCTGGTGCCATCTATCGCACTGTTTTTGCCTTCGCTAATGTAGGGTGAGGGAACACAGGCATCATCAGAGCCACAGAAACCCCGATTACCCCAGGCACCCTGACAGTTCATTACGTGACGATACTAGCGGTAATACAGCAACGTCAACGTACGCTCGTTCTAACAGACATTCCGCCGTGCAGGCTATAATCGCAGCTCTAATAAGCAACTGATTTAAAAGGGCTTTATAGCTATCCATCAAAAATCACAATACACTCTTTTTTGCTTCGTGAAGGCAGTTGATATTGACCGCCAGTCACAGTCATAAACCACAATCTGATGTGCACCACAAGGTCGAGACCTGATCTGGGAATTCCAACAGGTACCGGGTGAATATCTCGATATTTGTTTAGACACAAAAAAGGCTGAAAACACTGGATGCCAACATAAGCTCGTGCAGAAACATAAAATTTCAGAATTGAGCAACCGCCAGCATCTGATGGCACTTTTATCGCAAGAGTCGTCAACAATAGTATCCGCAGCCAAATGCTGGCACACAGGTGTCACATAGCGGTAGTCAGAAAAACCGGTTTTCTCTGTTAAAAGAATGCCAGCGGACCCCTGGTATATAATCGGAACAGCCAAAAGGAGCACTTCCGAGTTACCCGCGCCCAACCTTGCCTCATACTGCCGGGCCCGGTCGTGGCTATTCACTACCTAAACAACAGACTGCCCGAATGACTGAAAGCACCACTCTCCAAACCCTGACCGCTAAACTGCGGGACAAAAATGCCATTATCGGTGTGATTGGCCTCGGGTACGTTGGCTTACCGCTGGTACTGCGCTATGCAGCTATCGGATTTCGAGTGCTGGGTATTGATGTAGACAAAGCGAAAGTGGATCATCTCAATCGCGGTGGTACTTATATCGAACATATCTCCGAAGAAAGCGTGGTCTCTGCCCGTGCAGCCGGATTCGAAGCGAGCATTGATTTCAGCCGTGCGAGCGAATGCGATGCATTAATTTTATGTATACCAACCCCGCTGAATAAATATCGTGAACCCGATATGAGTCACGTGATTAACACAGTGAATTCGCTGACACCGTGGATAAGACCGGGACAGGTTGTTTCACTTGAAAGCACTACTTATCCGGGAACCACCGAAGAAGAATTAATGCCCCGACTTGAAAGTAGCGGCCACACAGTGGGCAAGGATATCTTTCTAATTTACTCACCTGAGCGCGAAGACCCGGGTAATCCAAATTTTGAAACCCGCACAATCCCCAAAGTCGTTGGCGGGCAGACGGAAGCTTGTCTTGCAGTAGGAGTCGCACTGTACGAACCCGCAATCGACCATGTCGTGCCAGTCAGTTCAACCAAAACCGCTGAAATGACCAAACTTCTCGAAAACATTCACCGCGCAGTCAACATCGGTCTGGCCAATGAAATGAAATTGGTCGCCGACAAAATGGGGATTGATATATTCGAAGTCATTGATGCAGCTAAAACCAAACCATTCGGTTTTACGGCCTACTACCCGGGACCTGGAATCGGAGGGCATTGCATTCCAATAGATCCGTTTTACCTGACCTGGAAAGCCAGAGAGTACGGTTTACACACCCGCTTTATAGAACTGGCAGGGGAAGTCAATGAAGCAATGCCCGCCTATGTGGTTTCCAAAATTGCTGATGCACTGAATTTTACTGGTAAAACTCTTAACGGCTGTCGCATTTTGATACTAGGTATCGCTTACAAAATGAATGTCGATGACGTTCGCGAGTCACCTTCGATCATGATTATGGAGCTGCTTCGGGCAAAAGGATCAGTTCTGTCCTACAGCGATCCGCACGTACCTGTCTTTAAAAAAATGCGGAAGCATCATTTTGAACTGAAAAGCGTCGAACTAACAGCAGAAACACTCTCTTCATTCGACGCAGTGGTATTAGCAACGGAACACTCTCTGTTCGACTATGAGCTCATAAAAGATCATGCATCACTTATCATCGATACTCGTGGAAAATATCGCGATGATTCACCCCATATAATTAAAGCATAGCGTTAAGGAATAAATAGTGAAAAAATTCGCCCTTATTGGCGCTGCAGGTTATATCGCCCCGCGACATATGCAAGCCATAAAGGAAACTGGAAATACACTGGTAGCAGCCATGGATAGAAATGATTCCGTTGGGATTATTGACAGCTTCTTTCCAGACGCCGAATACTTCACTGAATTTGAAAGGTTCGATCGCTACGTCGATAGCTCCCGTCGAAACGGTCAGACCATTGACTACTATCCGATTTGCTCACCCAATTATTTACATGATTCGCATATATGCTTTGCCTTGCGTTCAAATGGCGATGCTATTTGTGAAAAACCACTCGTGCTTAATCCGGAAGATATAGACGGACTAATTGAAGTAGAAAAAGCGACGGGCCAGAAAGTAAACACTATCCTGCAGCTTCGATTACATGACTCTGTAAATAACCTGAAAAGAAGAGTCGCTGAATCTGCCAATGATTCAAAATTTGACGTCGACCTGACCTACATCACCTGCAGAGGGAAATGGTATCACTCATCATGGAAAGGTGATGTAGAAAAAAGCGGTGGCATCGCATCCAATATCGGTGTGCATTTCTACGATATGCTGCACTATATTTTCGGTGATCTTCAACAAAACGTCTTGCATTACAACAGCCCCGCCACTGCCGCAGGTTACCTTGAATATGAAAAAGCAAGAGTGCGATGGCTGCTTTCAATCGATGAAGCCAATATCCCTGAAAAATCACGTGAGAAAGGCATGAGAACTCACCGAAGTATCACTATTGGAAACGAAGAATTTGAGTTCTCCGGCGGCTTTACAGACCTTCATACACGTAGTTACGAAGCAATTCTGGAAGGCAATGGCTACGGCCTGGAAGAAAATCGGGTGGCCATAGAAACCGTTGCCAACATTCGCAATCAAAAACCAGACCTGAACACCGGGGAAGTACATCCGGTAGTGCCCACATTAAAATAAAGTGACTTCACCGTCCATTCATGAATCCGCCATAGTCGATGACGGAGCGACCATCGGTCATAACTCCAGAATATGGCATTTCTGCCATATCTGTGCGGGCGCTGTCATTGGTAAGAATTGCTCCCTGGGTCAAAATGTATTTGTAGCCAATAAAGTTTTAATTGGTAACAACGTAAAAATTCAAAATAACGTTTCCGTCTACGATGAAGTGACGCTCGAAGATAACGTCTTCTGCGGGCCCAGTATGGTTTTCACCAATGTCTTTAACCCTCGGTCCGGAATAGAACGAAAAAACGAATATCGTAAAACTCTCATAAAAACCGGAGCCACCCTTGGCGCGAACAGCACAATAGTTTGCGGTGTTACCGTTGGCGCTTATGCCTTTGTAGGTGCTGGTGCAGTAGTAACCAAAGATGTCCCTGACTTTGCACTGATAACTGGCGTACCGGCACGTCA
>CAZNOB010000241.1:0-7612 GCA_964574535.1 uncultured Granulosicoccaceae bacterium
CCCAGCTTTTGCAATGTCTCTGCCTTGTCAGTATTATTTCAAAGATACGTTATTGTGAGGCTTTTGAAGCAAAGCACACCAATGCATATTGGTTGTATTACTTATGACTCCTATGGAGAACTTGTTGCTGGTGGATTCAACCGATATAAAAATCCAGATCGAACGAAATGGAAAAACTCAGCGCCTGCCTGCTGGCGCTCGTCTGTTCACTTACAATGATCCATGTGAACATTATGTTCTTGTGCAGGAGGGCAAGGTCCGGGTAGAGCTGTCTTCGATCACCGGGCAGCAGCTCACTTTGTACCGCATTCTCCCTGGTCAGTCCTGCGTGCTCACTACTTCTTGTTTGATGAGTGGTAACAACTACTCAGCGCAAGCTATCGCTGATACCGATATCACTATCACTTTGCTCCAGGAACAGCATTTTAACAACATGCTGGAATCATCCTCAGCTTTTCGGCAGTTCGTTTTTGATGGGTTCGCTGCACGCCTCTCTGCCATGATGCAGCGTACCAGTGAGCTAGCCACCTACTCTATTGATCAACGCCTGGCAGCTGCGCTGCTGGCTCGATACGATTGGCGCCGTGACCATCTACTGCAGGTCACGCATGAAGAGCTTGCAGTAGATATCGGCACTGCAAGGGAAGTAGTTAGCCGTCGACTGGCAATTTTTGAAAAGGACGGGTTGGTATTGCGGCATCGGAATTTTCTGGAAATAATAGATGAAAGCGGAATAAAGCAAAGATTGGCACAACACTAAATTTACCGGGGTGACAAAGTCACCGACCGAAAACATGGTTTCAGGCAGAGTATCAGGGTCATTAACTGTATTCGGAGAAATCTATGGCTAGAAATGTTGGGTCTGCAGACAAGCCTTTTAGGCTAATCCTTGGTATAGCTCTTGGATCGTGGGCGTTCCTCGGCATGGGATTCGGGTCCACACAAAGCTACATTGTTTTGGCGATAGGCGCGATATTGATCACTACTGCGCTGATTAACTTCTGTCCGTTGTTCAAAATATTTGGCATCAGCACCAGTAAAGCTAACAACTAACTACTTTTTTGAGTTCGTCATTGTTTGTACAGTGGCAGCGAAGTACGGCAGATTAAAATTATGAGTTACAAAAAATCATATGTTACTTTCCAAATATACACCTACGTCCGTAATCATTGCTGCTTTGTTCATTGTCGCATGCGCCAGTGGTAATGACTCATCTAACCGGCCTATACTCACATCTACCACCAGGTCCACTCAAGCCAGTGCCAAATTGTCTTTTAACGAGTCAATTGCCCCGCAGTCAATTGATGGAAATTCAAGGGTAATTGTGAATACTATTGCACAACGTTGTAATATAGGTTGTGTAACCGACCGTGTACTACTCGTCTATCTGAGCATAACAGGACTAGACGGCAGTAATAGAAAATATCAGATTGTAGACGACGGAATTTTATCAGAAAATGGTATCGACTTGCTACCAAATTAATTGGCGAGTTTTGAACGCTTCCCTATTGTATAGCAGATGCTGTATGGAAAATCTTTGCTCTTTAACAATTTAACAGGACCCATTGTATACGCTATCGCCTGGGCGTTTTTTGGATTACTGCATTCATTGCTTGCCAGAGAGTTTATACAGTTTAAGTTGGAGACATGCCTCGGTGCATACTACCGCTTTACCTACAATGTATTTGCGGCCTGTAAAATCATGCTGGTTTTTTACATCGGAAGTATCTGGCTGAGCGATGATACTTTTATTCTACTAAATAACAATGGCGCTTTCATTACTTCCAGTATTCTTCGGTTTTCAGGCATGGTTGTATTTTTACTGGCGCTGTCTATGTACGATCTAGGGCGATTTTCAGGTATCACTCAAGTAATAACAGGTGAAAAACTTAGTTCATCCTCGGACGAACCACTGCAAAGGCGATTTCTAAACCGATTGATGCGCCACCCATTATACACAGCAGCTTTTCTATTACTATGGGGAGGCGCTGTGTCGCCACTTGGTTTGTGGACAGCTGTCTGGGGTACTCTATACCTGATTATCGGCACCTTCTTCGAGGAGCGAAAACTTGTTCGAATTTACGGAGATGAGTATCGCCGTTATCAACAGGAGGTGCCGAGATACTTCCCCGGCATTGCGTTTTCTAAATAGATCCGGAAACTGGTACTTTTTTTTAATTATTCTGGAAAAAGTTCAGATGCTAAGACGGCCACATGAAGCCCAAGCTGTTTTTAACGTTGCGCCCTGGACAAATTTTGCGCCTTATCCAATCCAATAATATGAGAATCGTTTAGCAACGATTTGAGTTTCGTGCCGTTTAAATCTGCGTTTTCCAGATTTAGGTTTTTCACCGATGCTCCAGTGAGGTTAGCGCCACCAAGCTTACTTCCAGACAAATCGACATCATCTAGCACAGCATTATTGAACTTGGCAAACTCTGCATCAACGCGTGACAAATTAGCACCAGAGAAGTCTACATCGATTAATTTGGTTGAGGTCATCACCGTACCCATTAAACCCATTGACTGATTTTTCATATCCGCAGATAGATCTGAATTTCGAAATGAAGCACCCGTCAGGTCGGCACCTTTAAAATTTGCCGTAATACGAGTGTGATCAAAATTAGCCCCTTTGAGTATTGCGTTGCGCAGTTGCGTTGAACGCAAGCTTGCGCCCGTAAAGTCTGCGTTTTCCATATTTGCGCCCATTAACCAGGCAAGATCGAGTTTTGTATCACGCAAGTTTGTATTGACAAGACTAGCGTTATTTAAACGAGCCCAGCGCATATCAGCTCCGCTGAAATCAAGGTTGCTAAGATCCAAGCCTGAGAGTCTACGATTCGTTAAGTCAACTACTGCACCGGTTGAGGCATTTGCTAATAGCTTCTCAATTTCGGACCGTGTGGTGTCCGACCCGCTCCATTCGGCTGTTGACAGATCGACTAGATCCATCATGTCTTGAGAATAGGCAGGAAAACTGTTGGTAGTCATTGAAATAGAAATAACCGCCAAGGCTTTCATCATCATGAGTTGGTTTCCTCTTATCTGTTTAACTGTTCTTCTCTAACGCGCGATGCGCTAGTGCAAACCCTACTAATCTACTCGAATTGAATACCTTAATATACGAGGCTCAACTGTTTCGGGCTTGAGTTAGTGTTTGGTTGCTGCAGCCGCAAAATTGGACAGAGCATCTGATACTTTCCCAAGTACCTCGTTGCAGCCTTCAGGGTTGTGGCGGTCTTTCAGATGCATCGGATCATTGTAGCCAAGATGTACCTTTCCATTTTCATCCTGCCATGCCAACATTTTCTGAGGTAAATCGATAGCAAAACTCTGACTACAAAGCATAAGAGGTGTACCAACTTTCGGGTTACCAAAAACCAGCAGTTCAGTTGGACGTAATTTCATACCTGCTTTACTCGCACCTTCCTCATGATTAATTCTGGCAAAAATGTTCATACCTTTGGATTCGAGTACTGCAACAAGTTTGTCGACGGTAGTAGCGACATCGTGGGGGCTCTCAACTGCAATCAAACCATCTGCAGCAAAAGCATCTTTAGCTGGTAGTGCTGTGATGGCTGCGATATAGGTGATTGCAATTAGTTTTTTCATCATTTTTTTAATTCCTCAATCTACAATTATTATTTGAAAAGGCCATGCTAACATTCGGTGAATAGGTGGTCTGTGACTTTATCACCAAGCTAACATGCTGATATTATTGTAGATTCTCTATTTAACCACGATAGTGTAGGTAAAAGATGAACCATCTCCTGCAGAAGGGTTATCAGGATCTTTCATCAGTTCAACAGTAGGTCGATATTTTCCTGGTTTACTACCGCCGGTAAACTGCAGTGTTAATAATGAACCACCCCACCGTCTACCTGGTTTTTCACCCATATTCTCAGTCAGAACTGACAATATTGGTTTTCCGTGTTTATCAGTGATGCTTCGTATTTCTTGCCCGGTTGCCCCTGGTGGCGCGTTTGAAATCACACCTCCAATTATCTTATCTTTAAACGGATCGAGGGAACCGTCACTATCTGTATCTTGTATCACCAAACCGCCGTCGTAGCGAGCCATGGATACTGGTCGTTCGAATTTTACAGCCGCGAGTTCCTTTGTCGAGAGTACACCGATGTTCTCTATTCCTTCCTTAAATGCATATAGTGCTGCTGTCCGTCGACTGGTTGCTCGGTCGAATACCATATACGTTAGCGGTAGTGTGCCATCGGCTTGCCCTAGAGTCTCGCCTGGTTTGATCGTTTGCCAATTATGATTTCTTCTATCATCCGGGAAGTTGTTTGGTAGTAATTGGGGAACTGGTGCTTCCAGAAAATCGATTGATCCATTGCCTGAGTGTACGATTGATCCATTACCGTCCAGTATCCGAACACTAACGGTGCCTGAACCACCTTTGTTGAGGAATGGGTTTTGGACGAAGCCAATGTGGATAACTTTAATACCGCGATTTATAACCGGATCAAATCGAGTCCCGGGCGCTGATGAAATCAATTCTTCAGCCACTAAACCTGTCGGTTCAGTGGGTATAACTGTAAAGGTGTTTTCATTTTCTCCCTCTTCGACACGATATCCCTGTTCTTTGCCTGTTAATCCCTGCTGTGGAGCGCCCGTAACCAGCATAATAGAAGAATGATTGAGACCGATGCGCCGGTCTCTTTTAAAGTCACCACCCATTTCTACTTCGAGCCGACCACCCGCAGGAACACCAAAGCCTACAACTGATGGATCCATAAAATCAATGCCAGTAGCGTATTCAGATTGCAAATATACATTGATGTCAGCACGGGAATTCTTTACGGTTCCGGTGGCGGACAACGGTGCATTTACAATCGTACTCACAATGCCATCAGCTAAAAGAAGTGATGGAAAAAACATTGTCAACACGGATACAGACAGCTTAATTTTTTTAAACAAAGATCTTAGCCTCGATAATGCATCTGTTGGTCTACAGTCGTGCACGATACGACAGACCTAAAAAACGAAGGTTCTCAATTGTCATATCCAATTTACCTTGCACGCATAGCAATATTGAGATTTTCTTTATGTTAGTTTGAGATATAATTCTTGCCATAGTACTGGACAATATTGAGAGCAAATCCATGAAACTATCACTATTCGTTTTTTCGTTATTAGTCTTTTTCGAGGCTGCGAGTGCATCGTTTCCGGACAATGCGGGCATTTACCTTATCGATTCAAATCAGCAGGAAATCAAAATTGGAGAGGTAGTATTTACCAATAAAGAAAACGGTGCCACAGCTGTGAATGTAAGTATGGATAACGATAAATTTACAGACCACTTTTTGTCAATGAGGCCTTTTCGCTGTATAGAAGGTAAATCTGAATGGTTTTGCTATCTCAGTTACCCCTACGATCTTCATTCGCAAATTACTGAAGATGATCTTAGCGATCTCGAATACCAATTGCTTTTTATACGAAAATCTCCATCTGAATTTGGCATTGATGCGTGGAAAGGATTGTATTATCAGTTGCATATTGAAACTGATGGCACGATAACAGGGAATCTATTCGAAGGAGATCTAAATGCACTTCAGAGCCCACCAGAAGAAAAATATGCAAAGCCTATTGACCTTGATGAGTTCATTGAGGCGGATGCCAGCAAACGATTGTTTCCAACGTTGCGCATTTATTAATAATATGATCTTTAAAAATCAAATAAATATCTGCCCGGTTTAAAAATATTTCGAAAAAGAATGCGCTGCCTCGGAGGTAAAACAGCGCATTAACCTAGCTGAAATTGCATATCACAAATGATCCTGCTCGGAATATTAGTTTCGAGTGATGGTTGCTTCCAGTAGATGTGTTCCAGGAGCGAAGTCGAAATGCGGATCTTCGGATCCCGACTGACTCGGGTGTAACAGCACAGCGCCGTTTTAATAGTCTGACATATTCGCATCGCTACCGCAGGGCGGCACCCAATAATACAGATCAGGTACGTTGGTCTCTGACCCGGCATCAAAGTTAAGTGTCATCGTGACAAAGTCACTCAGCTTTGTATGTGACTTTGTCACCTAACGTACTAGTCAGGCTCAAGAAGCAATCCAGTTCAGGGTAAAAACATAAGGTAACGGCTAGCTGGTTGCGCAGTTTTCTGTTTAGCGAACTTTGTAGGGACGCAATTGCGAATGATCTGAAGCGATTGTGACTACACGAAGTAGTATCGTTGTTCTTAGGTGACAAACTCACCGACACCCGGCAAATATATTTCTAGCATGCCATTACTGCTCAGGTACCGAACAGTACCCACGTATTCTTTTATTCTTTAACTCAATGGTAGATAAGATATGTTTAAGAAAGCACTAATTGCTGGTTGTGTCTTTGTTTTAGTCGGATGTGGCAGCGATGATGATGACTCTGGCGGACCGAATACAGACATGACTGATACAAGCATCACTGACACAGGCATGATGACTGAGACAGACACAGTGGCTGCGAATGCTGACGCGGTTTTCGTCACAGCAGATATGGTTGTATTTCAGGATACACCTTTTCCCGGAGTAGCACTCGGCCCGGCATTCAGTAACGATGCCACTGGTGCTCACGAGACGTTCGTCAGGGTAGCGGCAGGTGGTGCAATTCCTCCCCATATGCACACGCAAGGTACCTGGTCGATTGTTGTTGATGGGCCAATGGAAATACCTGTGCCGATTGACGAAATAAATCCTATGATGATGGTGACAGGCAGTGCTGGCTTTGTTCCCGGTTCGACTGAGCACCTAATGGGTTGTCTTAATACAACAGAAGATTGCCTGTTCCTCATACATCAAAATGGTGCGTTCGATGTGACGCCCACAGGGAATATGGCAGTTGATTCCGGTACATCTCCGCGCAATATAGCAGCGATTGAAGTGCCGTTTAGTGAGACAATGGGCTGGGTTGACGTTGGCATTCCCGGTGTTGATTTTAGAGCTATAGTTGGAGACTTCAGCGTTCAGGATGGAACTCAACACGGCACGCTCGTTAGAGTTCAGGGCGGCATGGGAATTCCTCCACACTTTCATACGCTGGAAGCTCGTGGTTTTGTTCTTGAGGGGGATGTCGTTGTTCCGGTTCCGTTTAACCAGACTGATCCTGCAATCATTCAACGTGGTGGATATTTTTCGGTTCCGGCAATGGCTGAACACGAGATGAACTGTGCTTCGACCGAAACCTGTATCTTCTATTTACGGCAGGATGGTGATTTTGACTTCACGCCTACCGGCAGTACTGAAGCTGATAGTACAGAAGCTCGACTCGTATCATCTTTTGCAGACTCCGATGGTGCGGAGACTCTTTTTGACACTGAAACCGGACTTACCTGGGTAAACGATATTTCTTTTTGTTTTGCCGGAGTAACCAGACCGGAAGATTCCAACTGTGAAGTTCTTGGGGAGATGGCAGTAGCAGGTAAAACAGACTGGCGATTGCCAACTTCTCAGGAGATGTCCGAGGTCACGTTAGCGGTGGACGCCGATGAAAATGTAACCTTTAACTTTATCAATGCGGCCTGCGCAGTTATGACAGCAAGTGATGGTTGGGTATTCACGGAAAACTCAAATGCGCCCGGTATGCTAAGCGCAGTTGAGCCAGGAAA
>CAZNOB010000242.1:0-2032 GCA_964574535.1 uncultured Granulosicoccaceae bacterium
AGGGCGTTTTTACGATCATTTGAGGCGCATAGTTGTTCATACGTAACGAAAATGAACGATGATTATTATCGCCCTGGGCGCGCCGTCAGGGCGCGTTCGCAGTAGCAGAGGTTCTGCTGCGCAGACTCCTGGCGCCGTGCACTTTATAGTATTGCTGTATACACTGTTGCGCGTGCGTGCGCGGCAGTGTCGGTTAAGACACGCAAACGTTTCGTCGCGATGCTTCGTACTTCGATGGTGGTTGCCGGCGTCGCACGACATTTAAACGTTCCACAAAAGAAAATATAGAGAGGCATCAATGGTGACAGATTTTCCTGTGCGAATCCGATCGTCGTTGCGTCGGTAGTACTCTGATGCCAGTGACAGCACTTTCATACCTTGGCGTGCGGGCCCGGTCGCTGGAACCCTGGTCCCGGTTCGCAAGTGGTTTATTGGGAATGCAGCAAGTTGACCGTGGAGGGGATCTGCTGGCATTTAGAATGGATGATCAGAAACAGCGTCTGATTGTTCAGCAAGAGCACGGCAATTCTCTGGCCTTCATGGGATGGGAGGTTGACAACAAGGATACCCTGCAGATTATTGCTGCTACCCTTGATGCGGCAGATATTGCTGTAACAGCGGGCAACTCGTCGCTTTGTGCGCAGCGTTTAGTGAGTGATTTAATCTGGTTTGAAGACCCTGATCAAAATCGAATTGAGCTAGCCTGGAAACCAGAAATAACCAGTGATCCCTTTATACCGGGACGCCCGGTGTCCGGGTTTAATACCGGCCCTTACGGTATGGGGCATGTGGTTTTGCATGTGCGAGATGCCAATGCTTTGTTACCATTTTATCGGGACTTCCTGGGCTTTCAGGTCAGTGACTATGGGCTTACTCCCTATCCGATGTACTTTTTTCATGTTAACGGTCGTCACCATAGCTTTGCGATGATTGGTAGTGGTGGCATGGGGCTGCATCATTTTATGGTTGAGTTCCAGAATCTTGATGATGTTGGTCAGGGTTACGATCTTGCTCAACTTGAAGATGATCGAATTGCCTACACACTGGGACGACACACCAATGACTATATGACTTCATTTTACGCCCATACACCATCTGACTTTTTTGTAGAGAGTGGATGGGGCGGTCGTGTGATTGATCCGCAAACCTGGCAGCCTCACGAAACTACGGTTGGCCCGAGTTTCTGGGGGCATGAGCGGCTTTATTTATCTGAAGCACAACGTACACGCTTGCGTGATATGCGACTACAAGCAGCTGCTGATGGCTTACAAGCGCCGCTATTGCCAGACTGCCCGTGGATGTTTGAGCAGTTCAACAAACCCGAATGACAATGTCAGTTGCGGATGCCAATTCACACTATGATGTGGCGATCATCGGTTTGGGACCGGTGGGTGCCACGCTTGCGAATCTGCTGGGGGGCTGTGGTACCAAAGTAGTAGTGCTTGAGAAAGAAACAGATATCTATGCCCTGCCACGTGCCGTACATTTTGATGACGAGGTATTGCGTATCTTTCAAACCATCGGGTTGGCTGAGCAGGTACTGGAAAATTCACCGTTTAACCCCGGGATGCAGTTTATTAATGATGATGGAGAATTGCTGCTGGATTGGCCACGTCCAACTGGTATCGGTGAGCACCAGTGGCAAACCAGTTTTCATTTTCATCAACCGGACCTGGAGTCAGTACTTCGCAAGGGTATTCAAAGGTTTGAACAGGTCAGGGTGGTCAAGCCTGCGAATGTCACTGTTGTAATACCGCATGAAGATCATGTCTCTCTTTGTTATAAGACCGGGCACGATACTGAAACACTAACGGCGGATTACGTGGTCGGCTGCGATGGTGCGCACTCAATGCTACGCCAATGTATGGACGTGACCGTAAACGACCTGGGTTTTCGTGAACGTTGGCTGGTCATCGATGTTTTGTTAAAGGTGGATAAACCAGAGCTGGGTTTTTGTACCGTCCAGTATTGTACCCCGGACCGTCCGGCTACTTATGTTCGTGGTCCCGGAAATCGGAGGCGTTGGGAAATT
>CAZNOB010000242.1:2132-4100 GCA_964574535.1 uncultured Granulosicoccaceae bacterium
ACGGTATGGTGAATGATAAACGCCCGGGATTTAACAGCGACTATACCGGCACACTGGCGCCGCAGCCGCTGCTTGCCAGTAACACCAGACTTGATGATGCTGTAGGCTATCGATTTGTTCTTTTAGTCGACGCCAGGTTGCACCATAAGCTGCCCGATTTATCTTCAGACATATCAGTGGTCGATTCTTCACATGGTGATATAGAAGACTTACTCCGGCGCTACCACTGCCAGGCAGTTCTCATCAGGCCGGACAGGTATATATTAGGCACTGCAACTAACGAGGCGGAAATAGAGTCCCTGATCTGCTTTGCCACTCGGCACGCGTTGTTGGTTGCTCCCCTTGATAAACGCTTGTGAAGAGCGGTAATCGCTTCACCGAGTACGCACTGCTGGCGTTTTTGGCGCTCTTATGGGGCTCATCTTATACGATGATGAAAGTAGCCGTAGCAGAGATTCCGCCGTTCACGTTGATCGCCAGCCGTGTTGTAATCGCCGGTGCCTTACTTCATTTGGTTGTGCGAATGCAGGGAGAGCACTATCCGCGTGACACTAAAATTAGACTGCAACTGTTAGTGCAATCGTTTTTTAACAGCTTTGGCGCATGGACAGTGCTTGCCTGGGGGCAGCAACATATTGACAGCGCAATGGCAGCGGTCCTGAATTCTACATCACCGCTATTTGTTGTGCTTATCACTCTGATAGTATTGAAAGACCGATCAATACCGACACGTAAAGTGGCCGGAGTCGTGTTGGGATTAATTGGTGTGGTGTTAATTATTGGAATAGACGCGTTGAAGGGGCTGGGAACTCAGGTCTTCGGGCAGCTTGCGGCACTAGGAGGTGCTGCAATGTACGCAAGCGCCGCACTCTACGGTAAAAGATTTCACTCGCTTCCCGCCAGTGTTACAGCGGCAGCCACAATATTATGGGCAGCGTTAATTATGGTTCCGACGGCTGTTATTATTGATAAACCCTGGACACTCACACCATCAGCAATGGCTGTACTCGCAGTCATCGGTATGAGTGTATTCAGTACGGCACTTGCGTTACTCATCTACTTTCGACTATTGAAAACGCTGGGTTCAATCGGTACCACCAGTCAGGCATATCTACGCGCCGGTGTGGGCGTAGTGCTTGGGGTTGTGTTATTGGGTGAACAAATTACCCCGATCGTGGCGATCGGTCTTGGGTTAGCGTTACTGGGCGTTATCATGATAAATTACCCTGGCAGGCTTCGCGAACAACACAAATAATTGTCAGGTGAGTCGATGGGGAAAATAACAAACAAGCTGGTTGCTGAGGTGTTTAAACAGTACCCACCCGCAGCGCGTAAAAAGTTACTGAACCTGCGGCAACTGATTCTCGATACAAGTGCAGGTTCTGAAGCAATTGGGTCGATAGAAGAAACGCTAAAATGGGGTGAGCCCGCTTATCTTGCCAAAAAAGGCTCTACCGTTCGACTGGGCTGGAAGCAGGCAACGCCCGAACAATGCGCTATCTATTTTCAGTGCCAGACCAGTTTGGTTGAAACTTTTCGCGAACTCTATAAAGATCAACTCACCTTCCAGGGCAATAGAGCCATTCTGTTTGACCTGAATCAGCCTATACCTGAAGATGCTGTCGCCCACTGTATTGAGCTGTCCCTGAACTATCATCGAATAAAACACTTGCCGATGCTGGGTGTCTAATATTTCTATGACCGACAAAAATCACCAGCCTGCCAATCTGCTGATTATCATGTCGGATGAACATCGCAAGGATGCGATGGGTTGTGTCGGGCACCCGGTCGTTAAAACCCCTAACCTTGATCGCCTTGCCGCGCGCGGCACTGTGTTTACAAATGCCTACACGCCGTCACCAATGTGTGTACCTGCTCGAGCCAGTTTGGCCACCGGTGACTACGTGCACAGAAACGGTTATTGGGATAGCGCTACACCATATGATGGTGAGGTGCGCAGCTGGATGA
>CAZNOB010000242.1:4200-6017 GCA_964574535.1 uncultured Granulosicoccaceae bacterium
GCCATGGGCGGCGTTTGTTTCTCTGGTGAGTCCACATTACCCGTTAACCTGTCCTGAAGAATACTTCAATCTATATGATCCGAAGTCGATGGCGTTGCCGATCGGATATCATGCGCCGGAAATTCCACGACATCCGGAGTTACAAAATGTCGCTGGTTTCTTTAATTACCAGAAATACTTTGACGAACAGAAAACCCGCGAGGCAATCGCCGCCTACTATGGCTTAACCAGTTTTATGGATCATTGCACGGGCCGGATACTTGCGGCACTTGAGCAGAGTGGGCAACTGGAAAATACGGTAGTGGTTTATGTGTCAGACCATGGTGATATGCTCGGCGATAAGGGCTACTGGACCAAACAAGTCATGTATGAACAGTCTGCCGGTGTGCCAATGATTATGGCCGGGCCCGGGGTGCCTGTCGGGCATCATGTGACCACGGCTACCTCTTTACTTGATCTTGCTGCCACAGCAGTAGAAGTTACCGGCGTGGTACCGGATAAGCAAAGCACTGAGTTGCCTGGAGTATCTTTGCGTGAAATAGCCAATTGCAATAACGACCCTGAACGTGTTGTTCTTAGCGAGTATCACGATGGAGGTTCAACCACAGGGACTTTTATGTTGCGCTGGCAAAATTGGAAGTACGTCTATTTTGTGGGGCATGACCCACAGTTGTTTAATCTGCAATCAGACCCGCATGAACTGACAGATCTTGTGTTTTCACAGCATACTAGCTTACAGGTACAAAAAGTTCTCAGGGAATGTGAATGGCGGTTACGGGAAATCTGCGATCCTGAAGAAGTGAACAAGCGCTGTTTTGCCGATCAAAAGAATAGAATTGAATCATTGGGCGGTATAGATGCATGCAAAAATGCTTATGTTTTTAATCATACGCCAACTCCCCGAGAACAAAAGCTCAGCGGTAATACAAAATTACAGGCTGCTAAATCACCCGGCACGTAACCCTTCCATCTGCAGGTCGAAGCCATCTTGTATATGTTGAATAAACGCTTCCAGTGCAGCGATCTTGTCACCGGTCTCGATCACATCGACCAATGCCATGTGATCACCCAGTGATTTTGATAAGTCTGCATTCTGAATCTGCGCGAACAACTGAAACGCCATCGCTTTACCCCACGTCATGTCAAACATCTCCAGCAGGAAGCGATTATTGGCCAGTTCAACAAAACGTCTGTGGATGTTTCGATTTGCCTCAAAATATTCCCTGATAGTTTTAGATGAAATGTTTTCTTCGGTCGAAATTGTGCTGCGGAGATCCGTGATATTTTCGGGGGTGTGGTTTTCGGCCAGAATTCTGGCAACCTGACCTTCGATGGCCGCGCGCGTCTGATATAGCTCTCGCACTTCCTGATCGCTCATTTGGTACAGGCGGAATCCGCCCTGGGCGCTTTTTCGCAGGACGCCTTCCTGCTCAAGTCGCATTAGTGCTTCGCGCACCGGGGTGCGACTAATGCCGAGATCGGCAGCGAGTTTTTCCTGTACGAGCCTGTCATCTCGACCAATATCCAGGTTCATAATAGCGCTGACAATCTGGTCGTACACTTCGTCTGCGAGCCGGCGTCGCACGGGTTGGATGTTTTTAAAAGCCAAGTGTTTGCTCTGACTGGTTATTTGTATACTGGATTCAGTACACATTAAAACAAAGTTGCGCCCTAATTTCATTCATAACGACTGATGGCTTGCTGCGGCAGCTAAAATTTTTGCACTGGTTGGAATGGATACCGTATACTGTATCCACTATTTATTGTGGAGCCGATCATGTGTGGAATCGCTGGTCGTATACTGAATTCTCCCGGGC
>CAZNOB010000242.1:6117-7569 GCA_964574535.1 uncultured Granulosicoccaceae bacterium
CGCGATTTGATCGGCACACATGGTCTTGGTCACGCGCGCCTTGCTACTGAAAGTTCAGTATTGCCAAATGCCAGTCATCCGTTTTGGGCGCGGCCATTTTCCGATGTTGCCATTGTGCATAACGGTCAAATAACAGACTACTACACACGCCGCGATAAACTGCAGCGCGATGGTTATCGCTTTTTAACTGAAAACGATAGCGAACTCATCGCGGTGTGGGTCTCTGATCAGATTAAGCAAGGTCTGACAATGGATCAGGCACTTAAGAAATCTATCACCTCTATAGATGGTGTGTTTACCTTTATGATCGCCGGGCCCGATAGTATTGGTTTTGCTAAAGACAGATTTGCCATGAAGCCAATTGTCCTGATTGAACAGGGTGGGAGCATTGCGGCGGCCACTGAAGAACAGGCAGTAAGGCGGGTGTTCAAGCAGGAAGCCGAGGTGGTGAATCATGATGGTCCGGCTCTGTCAGGCATTTGGATGCTACCCACACAGAGTAAAGCCGCATGAGTGCCGCTGATGAAATAGTTATAGAAGTGGGTGAGCGCCATATTCGGGAAGTTAACGAAGACTTGCAAGAGGCTTGCACCACCGGTAAAAAAATCAGAGTGGTTGATACCTTGTCACGGCACAATCTGGGTATTGGTTTACCACCGGGTGCTGATATTCACTTTGAAGGTAGCGTGGGTTACTACTGCGGTGGCCTGAACACCGGTTCAAAAATTACCATTGAACGCAATGCCGGCTGGGCTGTGGGTGAAGGTATGGCGGATGGGCATATCACCATTGACGGTTATGCGGGTATGTCAGTCGGAGCGGCCATGATCGGAGGCACCATTCACGTGAAAGGTGATAGCGGTCCTCGCTGCGGTGTGGCCATGAAAGGTGGCAATATAGTGGTCGAGGGCAAGATTGGTTATCAGTCCGGGTTTATGGCTCACTCTGGAAAAATCATCGCGCTTGGCGGCGCCGGAGATAGTTGTGCAGATGCTCTTTGGGAAGGCGAGGTCTGGGTGACGGGCGATGTAAAAAGCCTGGGTGTCGATGTAGAAATTGTAGAACCCACAGCAGAAGAAGTGGCCGAAGTCGATTCAATACTTGATCCGCTCGGGCTGAAAGACACTTCACGAGAATGGCGTAAAATGGTTTCCGGCCAGCGCCTTTGGTACTTTGAAAGCAGAGACGCAAGCGCATGGCTGATGATCTAGATAAACCTTACGAGTATCCATTTGAAGTAGCGTCTGAAGCAGAGATAAAATTTGGTGAAGGTGCAATCGATGGCCGTCCCGCCGGTGTGCCGTCTTCGTATGATGAAGGCGGATCCACCCGCTGGACACCGGATGCTATCGCAGAAGTACATGCACTTGCGCAGCTAGGTCGCTATCAGGTTCGAGGCTACAATACTTTTAACAAGCAGTTACCCACGTTTGATGATCTGACTTTTGTGCC
>CAZNOB010000243.1:0-3796 GCA_964574535.1 uncultured Granulosicoccaceae bacterium
TATGGCTATTAAAGTGTACGCAATCTCCAGCGCTTCCTCCGCTGTGTCGGGCGACAAGGTTCCAGCGCGGATAACGATCGCTGTCTCCCGGTGATCCCTTGGCGCGGATAAACTCGGTTTGAAAGCCGCTGCGTTTTAACCGTGTGTCCAAATACTCGCAAATATCCCGATAAAAGTCGCCAGGTGGATTCAGTGTCGGTATGCGAATAAGCGCCTGAGTGAGCTCGATAAGATCCTGTCTGGATTGATCAACCTCATTAAGAAAGTCGGGAATACTGATGATATTCATACCAGCAGTATAACGCAGTCGTGAGGCAGACAGTGTCGATAGACATGTTCACGGATTGCTGTCGCTTTTATTGGCGCAAGGCGGCAATAACTGACCTGCGAAGAGCAAAGCATTCGCTCTTGTTGTATTGCTTTTGAGTTACTCGCGTGTAAACAGAATGCTGCAGGCACCCGAAGGGCTGGTTGTCTGCAAATGACTTATTGTTGAATTCCGTTGTTATTTGACGATATTGGCACGGGACTATCATCTATTGACATATCTGCGGCGTTCCCCCGCGAGTAACCTTGAATTGACCGATCTTTTTTGATGAGTAGTCAGATGAAACTGAGTTCGCACGTTGCCACCTGGTCTGTGTTGCTAATTGTGTTTGCCAGCTCAACGAGCCAGGCATGGAATCCCCGTCCCGGCTGGCGTGACAGCTATTCTGTGGATGGCGTTTGTTACTGCGATAGTAGCAATTACGATCATGGCATTGGTAACAAAACAGTAGCCACCCCGGATGGTCACAAGCGCTCAGTACAGCAAATTTGTGCTGATATAAAAGCAGCGTTTGGCGAGGGGGCGGAGGAAGGCCGTATCCCCTACAACACTATCGCCTGCGGCAATGCTCCGGCAAACGATGCGCCGGACGAAGATTTGGTCAATGGTTGCCCGGGTCGGGTCGATAACGGGGATGCTGGTTGTTTTGAAATTGGTCCCGAATGGCCTTTGGCTCAGCTTTATGGTGCACCCGCCGCGTTTCTTGATCGTTCAAACTGGAAAATTGCTGCCAGCCACCAATCGAAAAATACGGCTGCGATGGCAGACGGAAATGGCGCTACACGGTGGACAACTAATCAACTGCAGCAGGCAGGGCAGTGGATCACAGTGGATCTGGGAGACAAGGCCGTGATCAACACTCTGCAGCTTGATAGCACGGGTAGCAGGCAGGATTTTCCGGTGCGGTGGTTACTTGAGAGTTCTGAAGATGGTACAGACTGGATACCCGTCAGCGATAGTGAATCCAGTGCGTATGTGGGTGGTCAAATCGCAGTATTACGATTCCCCGAAATAAAGACTCAGTACCTTCGCGTGACCCTGGCTGCAGCGTCCGAAAAATACTATTGGTCAATACATGAAATCTATATCGGTCATTGGTCCGAGCAACAATAGCAAATCGGGTCGTGTGAGTAGCTGTGTCATCTTGTCCGTCTGATGCGATAGCAAAGACGTCTGTTATTTTTGGCACGTGTTTACGCCCATAGCTATACTCTATTAGTCTCTTTGCGTCTGCGCAGCATCTATTGAATCCTGTCCGTGGTATCACATTAAAAATTCTGTCGGTCGGCATATTCGTCACGATGTTCGCATTCATCAAAGCGACAGCCAACGAAGTTCCGGCGGGTGAAGCGGTATTTTTTCGGTCGGTGTTTGCCATGCCGGTATTAATTGCCTGGCTTGCACTACGCTCAGAGTTTCCGGGTAGTTTGCATGCCAGGGATCCGATTGGTCACGTGTGGCGGGGATTGATGGGCACCTGTGCGATGGCATCGGGCTTTATGGCGATTGGTCTGTTGCCGCTGCCTGAAGTAGTGGCGATCGGTTATGCAGCGCCATTGCTGGTGACCATGCTCGCCGCAATGTTCCTGGGTGAAAAAATCAGACTGGTCAGATTCAGTGCGTTGTTGTTGGGTATGTTTGGAGTGGTTCTGGTGTTATCGCCTCGTCTGACGGTGCTCGATACAGAGCTGGCCAGTAAACTTGAAACTGTCGGCGCGTTGGTCGCATTACTGGCTGCCGTGTTCTCTGCATTGGCACAAGTTTTTGCGCGTAAACTGGTTGCCACAGAAACGACAGGTTCCATAGTGTTCTATTTTTCGTTGATGTCTTCCTGTCTGGCGTTGTTAACTTTACCGTTTGGATGGATCGTTCCTGACATTAAGCAACTATTTATGCTCATCACGGCCGGTTTACTTGGTGGTATTGGACAGATTCTGTTGACGGAAAGTTACCGGCATGCCGAGGTAGCGGTCATTGCACCGTTTGAATATTGTTCGATAATTTTGGCGGTTGCTGTCGGTTACTTTATCTTTGATGAGTTACCAACCGGTATAATGCTGGCGGGAGTTGCTCTTATTGTGATTGCCGGTATTATCATTATTGAGCGCGAACGACGGTTGGGCATTAAACGAACTGGTAAAGCCCGGAGCGCTGTTCCAAGTCAGGGGTAAGCAAGGGCCCTCGCCATGGTGTGTTCGTGTTACGCAGGCTTCTGCGGCACAGCCTCCTGGAACACAATACCTATGGCCTATACACAGGTTGGTTTGAATAACACTTTGAAAAAACTAATTCACTATCTTGTTCCGTTATTGCTGATGACATCTGCGTTGCCTCTGAAGGCAAGTGCTGACGCTTTGTCAGAATTTGATGCATTGACCCGTGCTGCCTACGTGTACGCAGATAGTAATGGTCGCGTGCTTGAGGGGGTAGGGATCGATGAACCGTTAATTCCCGCATCTACAACCAAACTGGTGACCGCGTGGCTGGCATTAACTTACTGGGGGGAAGGTCATCGGTTTGCTACGGAGATTCATTTTGATCGTAATGATCACACTCTCTGGATAAAAGGGAGTGGTGACCCGTTTCTTGTCTCTGAAGAAATTGCACTGATCGCTGCAAAGATTGCTCAACTCAAGCCGTCGAAAATCAGTGAGATTATTCTTGATTCGTCGCTGTTTGAAGCGAACCTGACTGTACCGGGCGCGACAACCACAAATAACCCTTATGATGCTATACCGTCTGCGATTGCTGCGAACTTCAACACTATCTACCTAAAAAAATCGGGTGCTTCAGTGATCTCCGCTGAACCTCAGACACCACTGACAAAGTACGCTCGCAGCTTCTCAAACGAAATAACAGGCACTTCTCTCAGAATTAATACAGGTCGACATTCAAGAGACTCTGAACGGTATTTTGCCGAGTTGCTGGCAAGCCTGTTAAGAGAGAGGGGAGTAGAAGTAGAAACAGGTATTAGTTGGGGGGAGTTTCCTGTATCTCGTGCAGAACTTATACATTACAACAGCAGAACCCTGGGAGAGGTTATTCAGGCGATGTTGAAGTACTCGACTAATTTTATTGCCAATCAGCTTGTGTTGGCATTGTTTGCTGATCAATCAGGGACGGCTGCAAACTTCACTGGTGTGCAGCGGATGATGCAGACCGATCTGAAATCCCGTTTTAAATGGCAGGGATTTGCATTTCAAGAAGGGGCCGGACTGTCTGTTAACAATCGGATCAGTGCCACGCAGTTGCTGGATCTGCTTGTCGAATTTAAACCCTGGCATCACCTTCTTGATGAAGTCGAGCCTCAGGTGCTTGCAAAAACCGGTACGCTGACAAACGTGAGTAGTCTGGCTGGATATATTCGTGCCAATAGCAGCCTAAATCCGTTTGTAATCCTGATTAATCAGGCTGTACCGGCACAACTCACCCGTTCACTGGCAACAGAGCTTGCAGATAGATAGCAAC
>CAZNOB010000243.1:3896-7560 GCA_964574535.1 uncultured Granulosicoccaceae bacterium
TTTTTTTGGTGTCTCGCAATGTCGACACTCAGAGATTCTGTCTATCTTGTTCAGTAGTTCAGATTGAATTTTTATTGGTTTTGAACAATTGTTGCAGTGCTTAAATAGTGCACCGTATTTTTTGTAAAGAAGGGCGCTCATGATAACGCCATTGGTATTTGCTGTTGTGACATCATTATAGCCGGCGCCTGATTCGTACAGTCCCGAATACCAGCCTCCTTCAGGGTCGTACGCGCTGCTTATCGTAGACATTAAAGTTGTACTGTAGGGGTCGTCCGGGAACAAAATAGCCATTGTAATGGCGGCTTTGGTAGATACTGACTTTAGATGATCGTAGTTATCCCCGGAGCTGCTTACCGTACTGAAATTCAGACCGGCGTTAAAAATAGTGTTATACAGAAAGTAGGGCTCTCGATCGATGTTGTCCTCAGAGATTGCGGTGACGATACCGGTTTCTTCCCAGCGTTGTTTTTGCACCTGATATATATTATTCAGCAGCTCACGATTTTCATCATCAATACCCAACTCCATTGCATCCATAACGTAGGATTCTGTCACAACATAGTTGTTGGCAGTGAATTCACGGGGGTCCCGGCTATCAAATGCGATCGGGACGCCCAGAATACTTGTGTTGCTTCTGTATTTGTTGTTGTAGGTGGCAGCGGTACTTACATTAAAGCCCGTGTGCTCGAAAATTTTACCGGCGTATTGCTCGTAACCCAATCGGCCTTCCTGTCTTGGATGAATGATATTGCCGTCATTCTCATCCCGTTCCATGCCGTACATTTCTTCGTTCGAGATCAGCCGAGTGTAATCCCATCGCGATAGTACGGTATTAATGCCTGAATAGTATTTGGGGTGCATACACTGCAGTGTGTTCATCCATGAGATAAGACGTGCAAGGTCAAGTACGGATACGCCAATTCCGTTTTCAACCTCGTTGTTACCATAATCCACCATTTTCAGGGTTCTGGCGTTGTACACTTTGTTGGGTGCGGCGCCGTCAAATAACTCGATGCGGGATAAAGTCTCCAGCAATGCCATCATTGCGTCATCAAATTCTTTTTGGTCAATGAAACCAAAATCTCTGGCGGCAATGTAGGCTGCCAGGGCTGAACCGGTATCCCACATGGTTGTCGAGGGATAGTTGTTTACCGAGTTGACCAGTCCGGTTTCAGGGACGTAGTTGTTCTCGAAATATTTCCATGCAATTCGAGCCATTTCGAGATCTGCTTTGTTCAGCTCGTAAGAGGGTACTCGGCACATGTTGGCTTCTTTCTGCATACGACAATGTATTTTATCGCCTTCGGCTGCATCATCACAGCTCAGCTCCTCATGCTGACTAAAATGAGTTAACCCATCGCTGGGTGTCAGCATATTGTTTGGCAAGGCGGCGCCCATTGCAGGCTCCGGATCTTGTTTGACACCGGCAATCACCACCATGGCGATGATCGCTCCTGCAGAAACTGCCATCAGAGATTCGGAAGCTCGAATCGCTAAACTGCGAACGAATTCGCTTTCCCTGAACGGTGCAAAAGCGCCTTTCTTTTTCTCTCGCTGTTCTTCTTCAGTAGTCAACGTTGCTATTTCCCTTACTATTCTGCGTCGAGAGTTGCCAGAGTTTGTTTAAGCACTTTGAAAACCGGTTGCACGGTGCCATTAGTGTCACCCGATTTCCATTTCGAAGCCAGCACATCAATCGGGATCATCAGTGCTTGCAAGTTTGTTTTAACACTTGCGTGTTGTGTGCTGGCTTTCCAGATTGGACCTTTGGTAGAAAGAAGTTTCTCTGCGGCTTCTTGTGGATTGCTTTTTTTCTCGAGCTCGGATTCGATGACACTCTGATAGGCAATTTTTAGTTCGGCCAGCTTTGTGTGAGCTGCAAGTTCCTGTTGTAGTCTCGCGGTCTCAGCCTGTAGTTCGCTGTTGTGAGATGGTTGCTCGCTGCTCTCAGCCGGAATTTGTACGGGAGTGCTCGCGATTGCTTCCAACTGTGTGACAATGTTCGAGTGGTTTACGCTTTGTCGCGCTTCCATACTGGAAATTCTGCTGTCGAGTGCAGATGCATTTGCTGTCAAACCATTTAGTAGTGTGCCTTCGAGTGCGTTGACTCTGTTGGATGTTGAAATGACAGTTACAGCTAGCCAGGAGACGACTATAAAGGTGGCGACGCTAAATATTTTGCTAGTCATGAATGTTCTGTCTCGGCTGTTTGACTGTGCGGCTCACCCTGTGCGGTCCCGTGAATCAGGAATTAAAACAATGAGGAGACAATCAAACATACAGTGCTTTATCACTGTATCGTCAGAAATTCTGATTACTTGCAATCGGAAGGGATCCAGACATTCTGCAGGGGAATGGATATTGGTTGAATGGCAAGGTGCGAACGAAGTGTGTGGCGCTAACCTGTTGTTTATATTATGTGTTATTCCAGTGGCTGCGTTGGTGGACACGCTGTATCCGGTGTGCTTTTGTCAGATGGGGACTTACTGCTGTCAAATGATGCCGGGGAGGGCACAGGCTCAGTCTCAGCCACGCTTAATGCTTTGCAGAACAACAAACTGCCGATTTTTTGTGACACTACTACAGTGGCCGAAAAGACGAGTCAGTTTATCTTTGTAGCCCAAATGGTGATTCGCCACAATCCACAGCTGTCCGCCGCGTCGAAGGCATCTTTTCGAATCTTTAAACAAACCGGTGGCGACAGCTTCTCCTATGGCATGTTGTTGATGAAAGGGCGGGTTGCATATAACCAGATCAAGCGTACCATCGGCCACATTTGCCAATCCGTTCTGCGTGACAAATTGCGTTTGAGTATGGGAGTCGGGGAAGCATGTCTGATGGTTTATCTTTGCTGATTCTACAGCCATGTATGACTCATCGGTGAATAGTAGATTAGTGTCCGGGTGGTGTTGCTTGTAACTGATTCCCAGCACGCCGTTGCCACAGGCGAGATCAGCTACTTTATTTGCGGAGGTGATCTTTGGAATTTGAGAAATTAGTAACCTACTTCCGCTATCAAGACGGCCTCGGGAAAATACATTGGCGTGGTTAACCATTGTAAGTCCTGTCTCTTCGTCTACATACCGACTTGGGAACGGGCTGACTATTTTTTGCATACTTTCAGTGGGGGTTGAAAAAATGAGTCTCGCTTTCTTGACTGCCATTGATGTGGTCAGTGGGCCGATGAATTTTTCAATGGCCTGAAAGGCGCTGCGTTGCATGTGTTTTACCATACCGGCAGCGATGAATACGGTTTTTGAGTGTATCGCGGGGCGTAGTTGAATCAGCTGGTGTTCCAGTAGCGCATTTGTCTTCGGAACTTTCACTAAAACGAGATCAAAATATCCACTGGGGTTATCTGTCGATTTAAGTAGCGATAACGTGGCTTCGTTGAAGTTGGTGCTGGCATTTTCAAGTGCGGCGGTATGGCTATTGATCGAGTCTGACCAATTCACAGGGACAAACTGGTGAAGTGCGCAGCTCAATGCTCCATTCATATCATTGACTATTAGAACTTTGAGTGAATTCCCGTTGTTGATCATCTGCTGTTCCACTAAATGATGCAACAGGTATTCGTCAGCAGCATCCCATGCCTGCAGGGGATCGTTGGCAATTTGCGGCCAGCGAGCCAGCTTAAGGTCGCCAAGGGCGCTGTTAAAGA
>CAZNOB010000244.1:0-7491 GCA_964574535.1 uncultured Granulosicoccaceae bacterium
ATTTATAACATCAAATAGACGACACACCCAGCAAAAATGCGTTAAGCCTTCGATTGGGCGGGCAATTATCCAGATAAAGAACCAAAGCTCTGTACCTGAAAATGCCATGACAGGTGCTTTTCAATGAATAGCAGCCCTACAATAGGAACCTTATAAAAGTGATGGCGGTTACGCCACTGCTGAGCGTATAGAACATAAAAGACATTGGGCACTAGCAAAGCAATGGCGTTGCCAATTTGCCGGGAATGATGCTATGAAAATTCCCGCAAACAGCTACCCAGCATCCTCCCATTCAACTTCAAGCTTCTGCACACCGCGAAACACCAGTGTCGGTAAGTACTCCCACGACTGCCCTGCCTTCAAATGCAAATCCGGCAAACGTTTTGTTAGCTGTTCCAGAATCACTCGCATCTCAAGTTTCGCCAGTGGCGCCCCCATACAAAAGTGCGCACCCAGACCTAGCCCCAAATGTTTTTTTGCATTGCCGCGCGTGACATCAAACTTGCCGCCATCGGGGAATACTTCTTCATCATGGTTGGCGGACCCCATCATTAACAGTATGCGACTGCCCTTGGGGATTTTGATTCCACCTATTGTGGTATCGCAAGTGGCGATACGTCGCCAGCCAAAAATTGACGTATCGATACGAAGTATTTCTTCAACCGCATTTTCTATCAGCGCAGGGTTGTCACATAACTTCTCCCATTGCTCACGATCATTTAATAGATGCCTGATACCGTTGGCAGAGGCCTGGGTGGTTGTTTCATGCCCTGCAAACTGCATCAGGAACATCACGTTGTATAGATAGTTTATTGTGAATTTGGATGGGTCTTGCTTATGTATTCGAACCATATCGCCCAGATAATTATCACCGGGGTTCTCATAGGCTCGATCAACCAGATCTTTGGTGAACGCCCAGTGTTCCCCCATACCATGCATCATCGATATTTGTTCTGCTTCTGAAGGCTTACCCCAATTAACCAGGGCACGGTCAGAACCTAACTTCTTAACAAAGACGGCATCTTCATCACTGGCGCCGAGAAACAGGAAGATCGCTAACGCGGGCACTTCATACAAAAGCTGTGATACTAGCTCAGCTTCACCATCTTCGATAAACCGGTCTATGTAGCGATCAACAATCTGTCGAATCCGTTGTTCCATTTCGTTCACCCGTCGTGGCGTGAATGCGGTGCCAAAGATTTTGCGATGATGCTTATGTGTTAGCGCTGTTTCGTCAACCAGTGACGGCTCGATAGACAGATCAAGTTCATCGCGCACCAGTGCTGCAGCGGGACAAATAGGTGTCACCGGGTGCCTGGCGTTAACCGGTGAAAATGTCTCAGGATCACGAAACACGGCGGTGACATGTTCGTATTTTAAGACCACCCAGTAGTTCAGTTCAGGGCTATAAAAAACCGGTTCGCGGTTTCTGGCTTTATCAAAAAAAAGATAGGGGTTTCGTAAATACTCTGCAGAAAAAGGATCAAACGATTTTGCAATGTCACTGACGGGGCAAGCAGAGGGCATAACAGGTGTTTCATCAGGGTCTGACTGAAACATGCCAAATTTTTTATCTATCAAAGAACTTTCCTCGCCTGCCTGATGGTTCAACACTTACACTACGGCGTTACCCCACCCACTTGCGGGCATTTCTGAATAGTGTCATCCATGGCCCTTCACCCTGCCAGTCTGACTGAGACCACTGCGGGGGATGCCATGAATGCTGTACCGCTCTGAACACTCGTTCCGGGTGCGGCATCATAATATTAAACCGACCATCACTATTGCAAAGGCCGGTAACACCTTGTGGCGAACCATTAGGGTTTTGCGGGTAGTGTTCTGTCACCGTATGGTGGTTATCTACATATCTGAGGGTCACACTGGCATTATCAAGCGTGGCGACTGGCGACACCTGCCCTTCCCCGTGAGCTACCGTCACCGGCAACACCGAGCCTTCCATTCCGCTAAACAATATTGATGCTGTCCGGGCAATTTTAACAGTCGATAAACGCGCTTCAAATTGTTCTGACTGATTACGTATAAAATCAGGCCAGTGACCGGCGCCGGGTATCAGCTCTCTTAGGTGCGAGAACATCTGACACCCGTTGCACACACCAAGTGCGAAGGTATCTGTTCGGTTAAAAAACTGTTCAAATTGCTGTAGCGCATGACTGTTATATAAAATTGATTTGGCCCATCCGCCACCGGCACCCAGTACATCTCCGTAAGAAAAACCACCGCAGGCGACTAAACCTGCAAACTGCTGCAGGTTTTTACTGCCGTCGATGATTTCTGTCATGTGTACGTCAACACTTTGAAAACCGGCGCGATCAAATGCGGCTGCCATTTCAACGTGCCCGTTGACCCCTTGTTCTCTGAGGATGGCAATACGCGGGCGTGTGCCCTGGTAACTCACAATATTGGCTGCCGGTGAAAATGTCAGCTTTGGTGTGATCCCCGGGTCATCATCCTGTTGTTGCAGCGAGAACTCCTGCTCTGCGGCCAGGGGGTTGTCGCGCAGTCGTTGCATCTGGTAGCTGGTTTCCCACCAGCGACTACGCAATGAGGATAGGCTTGCTTCATAGATACACTGTTGGTTTACAAACACTTCAATGCGCTTGTCAGGCTGCACGACACCAATAGTCGACAGTACATTCGCTACACCGTGCTGAGTAAACACCTCAGTCACCCGCACTTGTGAATCCCGATGAACCTGAAAGACCAGCCCTGCCTCTTCACTGAATAGTCCGGCCAGTGGGTCGGATTCGGGAAGGGTTAACAGTGCGCCGCAGTGACCGGCAAAACACATTTCTGCAACCGTTACAAACAGACCGCCGTCTGATCTGTCGTGGCACGCAAGCACCAGACCTTCACTTAACAATGACTGCAGCGCTGAATAGACCCCGGCCAATGTTTCAGGCTGATCAATATCGGGGCATTCGTCACCCACTTGTTCAGTGACCTGTGCAATGACAGAACCACCAAGGCGATTCTTGCCATGGCCGATATCTGCTAACAATAAAAGGGTTTGATCGTCAGCCTGTAATTGTGGCGTACAAGACAAGCGCACGTCTTTCACTGGTGCAAACGCACTGACAATTAAAGACAAAGGACTGCTGACCGTCTGCTGTTGGCCGGTATTGTCCTGCCATACAGTTTTCATAGACAACGAATCTTTACCAACAGGAATCGACAGACCCAGTGCCGGGCACAGTTCACGTGCAACAGCAGTTACTGTGTCAAACAGTGCTGCATCTTCCCCTTCATGACCACTGGCGGCCATCCAGTTAGCCGATAGTTTAATTTGTTTAATATCACCAACTGCCGCTGCGGTTATATTGGTGATTGCCTCTGCTACCGCCATACGCCCGGATGCCTGCGGGTTAATCATTGCCAATGGTGTGCGCTCACCCATGGCCATTGCTTCACCGCTGTAACCTGTGTAATCAGCCAGTGTGATCGCACAATCTGCAACCGGTATCTGGTGCGGCCCGACCATCTGATCGCGATGCACCAGACCAGTGACACTTCGATCACCGATGGTGATTAAAAAGTTTTTACATGCAACCGCGGGGGCCGTTAAAACCCGATTGACGGCATCACTAATGGTGATGTGGTTAAAGCTTGAAGGCGTTTGACTAAAAGCCTGGCGCTTGACATCACGTTGCATTTTCGGTGGCTTGCCCAGCAACAGATCAAGCGACATATCAACGGCATCTTGCCCCAGTAGTTCATCACTGACTTTTAAGTGCAATGCATCAGTGGCCTGCCCGACCACAGCATACGGACAACGCTCACGCATGCACAACGCTTTAAAATCATCAAGCCGGTCTGCGGCAACTGCCAGCACATAACGCTCCTGCGATTCATTACACCAGAGCTCCATCGGTGACATGCCTGCTTCATCTGATAGAATTTTGCGCAGTTCAAACTGTCCTCCGCGCCCGGCATCGTGAACCAGCTCTGGCAAGGCGTTTGATACACCCCCTGCACCAACATCATGCATTGATAACACTGGTGATGCGTTGCCCATCGCTATGCAGTGGTTGATCACCTCTTGACAGCGACGCTCCATTTCCGGGTTACCACGCTGCACTGAGGCAAAATCGAGTGACTCATCACTTTGTCCACTGGCCATAGATGACGCAGCGCCACCACCCAGCCCTATCAGCATTGCCGGTCCGCCCAACACCACAATCCAGCTGCCTGCAGGGACCGGTTTCTTATTGGTGTTATCCGGTCTGATATTGCCTAAACCACCGGCGATCATTATTGGCTTGTGGTAGCCCCGCCATTGCAGCCCCGATGGCATGGGTGCATTGATTTCAACCGTGCGGAAATAACCGGCCAGATTCGGGCGCCCGAATTCATTGTTAAATGCCGCCGCGCCTATCGGTCCCTCCAGCATGATGTCAAGCGCTGAAGCGATGTGACCTGGCTTGCCAACGGATTGTTCCCACTGATGGGTAAAACCGGGGATACGCAAATTGGAGACGCTGAAACCACACAAACCTGCTTTCGGTTTTGATCCGTTGCCCGTGGCACCTTCATCACGAATTTCTCCGCCCGCGCCAGTCGCTGCACCGGGGAACGGGCTGATGGCGGTCGGATGATTATGGGTTTCAACCTTAATCTGTATATTGATGGCTTCTGATGTGGCGGCGTATTCACCAGTATGCGGGTCTGCCATGAAACGCTCGCCGGTGTGCCCGGCAATCACAGCTGCGTTGTCGTCATAGGCGACCAGGGTGCCATCGGGTTGTGCACGATGAGTTTCGCGGATCATACCAAAGAGCGATGAATCACCTGGCTCGCCATCAACAATCCAGTCGGCATTAAATATTTTATGCCGACAATGCTCGGAATTTGCCTGCGCAAACATCATTAGTTCGGCGTCAGTGGGGTTGCGTCCAAGCTTTTGGTAATTTGTCACCAGATAGTCGATCTCATCGGCTGACAATGCAAAACCCAGGCGAATGTTATCTGCTGCCAGTTGCGCCGCGCCGCCGGCTAAAATATCGATTTGCTGAAGTGGCGCGGGGTTATTTTGCCTGAACAGACAATCGGCAGACTGGATGGTCGGCAAGACCATTTCAGTCATTCGATCGTGCACCAGCGGCTGCAGCTTTGACTGATCAGCGACGGTCATGCCTTCAAAACGCCAGGCCACCGCACGCTCTATACGATGCACACCGGTGAGTCCGCAATTGGTAGCGATATCAGTCGCTTTGGAGGCCCATGGAGACACTGTCCCGGCTCGCGGGGCAACCACCAGATCAGCGGCAAAGTCAGCATCTGTCACCGCCCCCAGCAGATCACACAAGCGTTGCGTGTTATCTGCCCCGGGGTTCTGATCAATCAAATAGACCGTGCGGGTCTCGACGTTGCTAACAGCCAGGTTTTGATCACGGCACTTTTCAAGAAAAGCATCAATTCGGAAGGTCGACAGAGCACTATCGCCAAACAGAACCAGCATCTAGGGAGTTCCCACAGTAGTCGGATTTAATCGGAAGGAACTGCGCGAAAACGCAGCGAGCGTATTATGCCATATCCTGAGCGTGATGGCCGCCTGCAGATAATATCGAACGGGTGACCTTCGGCGACCTCTATCCTACAGTTCCGCACGAAAGACATTCTGGTTTAACAGCGTTGTGTATTGCCCGCGGTACACCGAAAGCTTAACTGACACCGTTGGGCCCGGAGGCTATCGTTTAACCGCTGACTCGTATCGTGCTATCCATTCCTGCGGGGTTAATTTGGCAGCGAGCTCTGCGATCAGATCATAGGGAATCTGATCCGGTTTTTTAAAGCGAATGCAGGACTTACCCATGTCCAGCCTGCTTTCTACGCGTTTGGCGTATTCGGCCTGAAACCAGGAAAACATTTTTTTATCTGCGTACAAACCCATGTGGTAGAGCGCAATGTAATTTTTTTGCGACGCCAGACTAATAAACGGCAACGGGGTTTCGGGCTTGCAGTGATAGCCGGACGGATATGTGGACAACGGCACCACATAGGCGAGCATGCCGTAGCTCATGGTTTCTTTAAAGCCCCGGGGCAGTGACTGCCGCAGTGTCGTGCGAATTTTCCGAATCGCTTTACGGCGTTCTTCGGGAAGCGCTTTTATAAAATCAGCAGGTGTAGTTGCGTCAGATAGCATCGCTTTTCTCCAATCGCCTGAAAATCATTCAATAGGAATAGTTTAGATCTTTTCGATCGTCATATACGCGTGCACATAACCCATGCCATGACTATCGGGCTGCTCGGCTACCTGTTGTTCATAGGTATTGTAGTAACCTTCAATTATTTCTGATCGTTCTTCAATGCTTCGATCATTCGATAACCCGCCTAAAAAAGTGCTTTCATTCCACGATCGAATCGTTGGTATATAGGCTTTAGCAAATTTCTCTGCATCCTGGTGTTGTTTGTAGTCTTCAGCGAACGGACACGGCACTACAGCGGTTTCAATATCGACCAGTCTCAGGCCTGCTGCATACACTGCTGAAGTCTTATCAAGCAACGGTGCGCTGAATTCATCAACGGTGTTGTAGTATTGCGGCAGAGTCATTGACTGGTATTCGTGTTGACTCACTACGCCGTCCTGCAGCAGGGCTTGCCAGTTAGCATTGAACTGATCAAACATATTGATCCCGCCGGTGTTGCCTAAATATTGCCCTTGCTGATCCTTACAAAAATTGACCAGCACCAGTTTTCCACCAGACACCATTTCTCTTGCACGATGCAGCAAAATAGTTTGCCAGTCCCGCGCCGCCTGTTCTGCAAAGGTGGTGAGTTCTTTTCCACTGGCACCCACCATGTGTACATGATCACTGATATCGCATGGTTTTTGACTGAGCCAGTGCATTGCGGTTGCCGAAAACCCTAAATGCAGGCTGGCAGCCGCCATGATCGGAGTATAAAAAGAGGATCCGGATTCCAGCACATGTACATTCTGCGAATCAGGCAGATAAGATTCAAACTGCGTGTGGCCGTGCAGAATTTTAACCAGCGCGTTGAAATCGTTGTTTGCCTGATCGGCGTAGACAATCTGAATGTCAGAATCATCCTCCTGGCGTAAGTCCTGAACGACCGCACGCCACAAATCCAGTGAGGTACCACCATCGGCGCAACCCATATCACTGAAAGTCCAGTGCGATTGACCGTCAGCAGAGCGAAGCGCCTTGATACCACCCAACGCATCGAGCACCCGTGGTATGGCACGATCAATAACGTCTTTAGCACCAATAGTCGCCAGCGAATATAATCCGCCACCAGACATGGTGATGTTATCCGCCTGATTCGCCTGCTGATTCACATGAGCCACCCTGAAGTTATAAGCATATCTGCTGTGCAAGCTTCAGACTACCTCAGTTTATGGCGATGCGCACCATCAGTGGTGAGCACCAGCTTTTGTTCCGATTTGTCGGCCACATACGAAAGCAGTCAAGCAAACACGATAAACGCAAAGCGTTGGCTCTTGATCTCCGCTTT
>CAZNOB010000245.1:0-7468 GCA_964574535.1 uncultured Granulosicoccaceae bacterium
AAAGATTGCGTGCATTCAGTGGTTCGCAGTAGCGCTTGTTTCTGGATGGGCACTAGCTAGGATTTGACTTGAGTTTATACTGTTTAAAGTTGTGTCTACTTTATATTCATTTATGATCTGAGCATTGTTACCCGGCCAGTTTGTTTATTATATTCCATTCCTTTTTTGACACGGGTTGGATAGAGAGTCTGCTGCCTTTGCGAAGTAGCATCATGTCAGACAATGATTTCACTTCACGAAGTTGTGTGAGACTTAATATCTCTGAAAATTTCTGTTTAAATTTAACATCCACCATCACCCATCGAGGGTTTTCTTCGGTAGATTTTGGATCGAAATATTTTGCATTTTTATCAAGTGCAGTATGATCAGGGTATGCCTCTTTGACAATTTCCACAGTCCCTGCAATCCCGGGTACCTTGCAACTGGAGTGGTAAAAGAACCCAAGGTCGCCTTTTTTCATTTGATCGCGCATCAGGTTGCGCGCCTGATAATTTCTAATGCCGTCCCAATGATCTGTTTTGCGCTTCATGGCAATGAGGTCATCGATGCTGAAAGCATCAGGTTCTGATTTAAACAACCAATAGTTCACGGGGCTTCCTGAGTATATCCGGGGCGTCTTAGGATAATACCGCACCGTCAAGTTGGTCGCTATATTCTGTAAATTAGCCGCGCTGCCGGCTTCTAGGAATCATTTTTGCCGCGTATGAATTATCATAAGAATGGATTTTAATAGGGGAGTGGCTAGATGGGTAAGGAAATACTGTCACCGGAATTTGTCAGTGACGTAATTCAGCATATGAATTCGGATCACGTGGCGAGTTTGCAGGATTATTTAGTTGCATTTCAAGCAGTGAGTGGTGCGGTAAATCCACAAATGACTGATCTTTCTGTCAGTGGTTTTGAGCTTGAATATCAATCCCTGTCAGGTGTAAGAGAGAAAGTCTGGATAAAATTTGGTCGTGAAATTAGTCGGCCAGAGCAGGTTCGTGGTGCCCTGGTTGCGATGGCAAAGCGTGCCAGGAGCCGTATTGCCGAGTCTGAATAATATAGATACACGGCAGCCACCGGTGTGCTGCCGTGTCTGTGAGGTTACGCGAAAAAACTACGAGAAGAGTTCGCGACCAGTTTGCCCTGGCTGGACTGCGCAAGCAAAGCCGCAACGCGGATTGGTTTATTGGAATATCTGTGTCGCGGAAAATCAGTTTCCGCCTGAGTGCTAAAAGTCTGCTTGATCGGCATAGAGCGTGATCTGCCAGCACCAATCGCATAGGCACTGCGTTCGAACACAGAGTTGATGTCGAAAGTTTGTTTGCCGGCATGCACAATGCCCGGATAAACATGTCGCACAATAATGAGCTGATCCGTGTGATTGCTAATAGTTAACACGGACTCTTCATCAACGAGAAGCGAGAGAGATATTTCCTTTCCTTCCGGTGTAATTGACAGGACTGATTGTGTCGAGTGCCTGGTTAAATTATCGCTGTTTAATCCGTCGGATAAAACGCCTGCGCCAGCGAGTGTGGGCGCAGCAGTGACGAGTGCGGTGCCGCCCAGAGTGATTAGGGTTTTTCGCTTTGCCAAGTCGACCATTGGTATCTCCAGAGAAGTTGTAAAAATTCACAATATTGTCTACAGGATAAATGCTTACTGAACACAACAAGCTTTATCTGAACTTCACTATAGAGTAATCAGGGTGTCTGGAATAAAAATCACTGTAAAATCAATAGCCAGCAAGCTTTTTGGCGATTCTGACGTCGTCACGACGGCGAGCTCCGATAAGCGACGGTGACGCTTTTTTGCGCCACCTAACGGGATCTGTCGGGAGTAGATTTATCCGGCGTAGACGTTGGCTGCGGGAACACTGGCACCAGTACGAACAGGGTCTTTCTGTTTAGCGCCACCATAATCCCGTGCGATCAGCATATAGATGGACGGAATGATAAACAGTGTCAGTAAGGTACCGATCGCCATACCCCCCACCAGCACCAGGCCAATAGAGTTTCTGGCCTCCGCCCCGGCGCCTGTCACCAGCACCAGAGGAAAGTGCCCGGCCACAGTCGCGACAGTGGTCATTAGAATAGGGCGCAGGCGGGTTGCCGATGATTCAGTGATCGCCGCGAGCTTACTGTGACCACGCTGCTGTAACTTATTGGCAAATTCAACAACCAGGATACCATTCTTGGCAACCAGCCCAATCAGAGTTACCAGACCTACCTGCGAATAAATATTGAGTGTGGTAGTCCACCCGTCAGTCCAGAACGGCAAATTGGGATTGGGCATTTTCATGAAGGTGAAGATCAATGCGCCAAACATTGCCAGTGGTACCGAGCCTGCCAAAATAATAAACGGATCGCGAAAACTATTGAATTGCGCGGCCAGCACCATAAAGATTAACACCACAGCTAATGAGAAGGCCGGCAGGAATTTATTGCCTTCTCTGCGAAGTTGTCGTGACTCTCCGGTGTAGTCGAGTGAGTAACCCTGAGGCAATATTTCTGCTGCTGCCGTTTCAAGAAAAGCCAGTGCATCATCGAGAGGTTGAATCGATACACCGCTTAGTTTTACTGCATTTAATTGTTGGAAACGATTCAGCGCCCGCGGGACTGTTTTCTGCTCAATATGAGCCACCGAACTTAGCGCCACCAGCTTGTCATTGGGGCCTGTGATATACAAATCTGTTATCTGGTCTGGGTTCAGCCGTTCACTGCGTTTTACCTGCGGTATAACTCGATAGCTGCGACCGTCTATATTAAATCGATTAACGAAGTTGCCACCCAATAACGTACCGACATCCGTACCAATTTGCTGTAGCGACAACCCCAAATCGGCCGCTTTGTCGCGATCAATCACCAACTCTGCCTGTGGTTGATCGATCTTGGTATCGATGATTGGTGGAAACGCAAATATACCGGATTGAATGGCTTTTAATTGTAGTTGCTGCGCAAACTGCAGAATGGTGTCAGGCTCTGCGGTCGATGCAATTACAAACTCAACCGGAAAGTCGCCGCCACCAGGTAGCGCGGGCGGTAAAATCGGAAAGACATTAATCCCGGGGATTTGGCTCAGTTTCTGACCAACTTCAGGTTGTATTTCAAAAACGGTTCGGTCACGTTGGTCCCATGGAGCTAACGCCATACCGCTGAAGCCGCCGGTCGGGAAGGTCAGTTGAAAAGTGAATTCAGTTTCCGGAATACTCTCAAATGTCTCGTTCACTGCTTCCGTCTGGAGAACAGCTGCATCCAGAGTGGAGTTGGATGGCGTTTCGACAATACCGAAAATTATTCCCTGATCTTCTGTGGGTGCCAGTTCCTTCGCAGACATATTGAACAGGGGAATAGCAAACAAGCTAATGGCAACCCACAACAGATACATAGCCGGCCGGACTCTAAGTGTTGTTGTCAGCATTTTAAGGTAGCGTGTTCTCACACGGTCAAAGGTATTGGAAACTCCTTTGGCAAATTTTGATTTTTCGCTTTCATTAACGAGCATTGTTGCAGACATCATTGGCGATAATGTCAACGCAACAATACCGGATATCATTACGGCACCAGCCAGAGTAAAAGCGAACTCCTTGAAAAGAGTGCCAGTTAATCCACCCTGTAGTCCGATCGGCAGATAAACAGCCACCAAAGTTATTGTCATGGCGATGACAGGGCCAATCAGTTCGCGTGCACCAAGCAAGGCGGCTTCAAGTCGCGCTTTGCCTTCACTGATATGGCGCTCAACGTTTTCGACAACAACAATAGCATCGTCGACTACCAGCCCCACTGACAACACAATAGCCAGTAACGTTAGAAGGTTGATACTGAAGCCGAACACCTGCATCAAAAATACAGCGCCAATTAATGATATCGGAATTGCCATGATCGGGATCAGCACTGATCGCAGTGATCCCAGGAAAAGAAATATCACGATCATTACAATAACAAGGGTCTCGGCGAGGGTGGTGATGACTTCAATGATGGAACTTTCGATGTACTCTGTAGCGTCGTACGCGACCACCGCTTGCATACCGGTAGGCAGAGTTTTTTGCAGTTCTTCCATTTCGGTACGAACGCGTTTGATGACATCAAGGGCATTCGAATTTGGCAGAGTCCAGATACCCATAAAAGTAGCTGAGTCGCCTGAGTAACGAACTTCTGCACCATAAGAATCCGAACCCAGTACAACGTCGGCGACATCCTTCAGGCGAATAACAGACTCACCCTGGGACCTGACCACCAGTTCTTTAAATTCGTCAACAGTGCTTATGTCAGTATTTGCTGAAAGGCTGACCTGTACCAGCGAGCCCTTGGTTTGGCCGAGTGCCGCCAGATAGTTGTTTGATGCCAGGGCCTGACGCACTTGTGACGGGCTTACATTGTGGGCAGCCAAAAGTTCCGGTTTCAGCCAGATACGCATGGCGAAGTTGCGCCCGCCCAGTACCTCGGCGCGCTGCACGCCTTCAAGAGCAGACAAGCGCGGTTGTACCACGCGAACCAGAAAGTCAGTGATCTGGTTATCTTCGAGAATATCGGATCGAAAGCTCAAATAGGCAGAAGCAAAAGCGCTGTCAGCGGATTCAACATTGATCACCGGAACTTCTGCCTCCGGTGGCAGGTCGCTACGAACCTGATTCACTTTCGAGCTGATTTCGGATAACGCTTTTATAGGGTCGTAGTTAAGTTCCAATCGAACCGTAATAGTTGAAAGACCCTGGGTGCTGGATGACTCGATGTAGTCAATGCCATCTGCGCCGGCGACTGCTCGCTCGAGCGGGGTGGTAATAAAACCGCGTACCAGTTCAGCATCAGCGCCAATGTACGCAGTGTTAATCGTGACCGCAGCATTATCACTGCGCGGGTACTGTCGCACCGTCAATGACGAGACCGCTTGTAATCCTGCGATAACAATTAACAGACTGACTACAATCGCCAGAACCGGACGCTTTACAAAAATATCAGTAATATTCATCGTCGGGCAACGCTATTCGTCTTTAAGTACAGGGTTGAGTTCGAGCGGTGATTTTATATCGTCGTTAAACGCAACTGCCGCACCGTTGCGGAGCTTAAAAACACCGGCGCTAGCGACGCGTTGTCCTGCTTCAAGACCAGCAGTCACGGAAATGTAGTCACCGCGAGCCTCACCAAGTTGCACGAATTGTTGTCTGGCCACCAGCATTGTCTCAGTGCCTTCAGTTTCTTTCTCTTCGATGACAAACACAGAGTCACCGAACGATGCGTAACTGATGCTGGTAATCGGGATAACCAGCACCGGTTTTTTTTCTGGTAGTACTACCTCGACACTTGCGAACATGCCGGGTAGCAGATCACCGTCCGGATTACGCAGCGTTGCCTGGGCACTTACGCTGCGAGTATCGGGGTCGATCTCGGAATTGATAGCGGTGATTTCACCGGTGAATAATTTTCCGGGGGCGGCGTCCGATGTGACTCTCACCTCATGGCCCACTTTCAGTAGCGGGATGTTCTGTTGAGCCAGGGAAAAATTTAACAGCATCGGATCCGATGCTTGCAGGGATACGATAGGTGTACCGCCGCCGATGTACTGCCCGATATTTACCTGCCGCAGGCCCAGTCGGCCCGAAAACGGTGCGACAATTTGCTTTTTTGAGAGTGTGGCCATTGCCGTTTCAGTCCGTGCACTGGCCGATCGAAAAGCGGCACGCGCTGCGTCAAGTTCACTTCGGGACACCAGGTTTTGCTTATACAGACGGTCGACTCTGGTCAGGTTGCTTTGGGCTAAAGATTTGTCGGCTTCCGCGACTTCCAGTTGGGTTACTTCAGAAGAGGTTTCCTGCTCGACTAATAATTCCCCAGCCTGCACCTGTTTGCCGGCAGTGAAGTTTATGGCAGAGACTCGGCCAGAAATATCTGCGGTCAGAAGTACCCCTTGTGCTGCTTCCATCGCTCCGACAGCGTGAAGGGTTGTTTCCCACTCTGATTGTGAAACCACGTCGGAAGAGATTGTCGTTGGCGGAAATGTGGCGTTAGCACCGGCATCGATCAACGCGCGAATTTGCAGCGCTTTACCACCAGCGAGAACAGCGACGATTAACACAAGTCCGAGCAGGCTAAAAAATATGGCTTTTTTCATTTGGAGTATTAATGTCCGTTTTTCGGGCAGATCCCGAATTAACTATAGGGTAAATGCACAGACGTTGTCGAAAGGGAAAGGACTATTTCCGAAGCTTCGAGTTTGCCGCCATCGGGCTCATGGCACATTGGCAAGTTGACGGGGCAGTTATTAATACGAGAAGGGAGCAGGCCGGGATCACAGTACGTTTTAGTTATAACCAGGCGGAATGATCAGTTGCTTCCCTGCGTCTCAATATTGTACTGCACTAGAACCTGAATTGTCTTGTGGCACTCGATCCAAAAGCTTCCTATGGAGAGTATTAAACCCTTAATTATCCAGAGGTACCGGGTAGCAATTGCGTCAAGGCAAGTCCCATTACTTTGGCGGAATCCAGCATGTCATTTACGCTAATGTATTCATCGGGCTGATGGGCCAGATCCAGGATTCCCGGGCCATAGGCGATGCAGTTTTTCATCAGACCAATACGGTCGATATGTTTTTGATCGTAGGTGCCGGGAGACACGACGTAATCGGGTGTTTTACCCAGAATATGCTCTATTGCACTTGTGACAGCAGTTGCCACCGGAGCTTCTTTGCTGGTCATGGTTGGGTGGACTTCGAACATGTCGTTCACTCGATAGTCGAAATCAGCCCGGTTTGTTTTTACGTTATCCAGTAAATCGTGAATCTCTGCCTTAACGTCTGGCAGCGATTCTTCCATCAGGAAGCGTCGATCAATAATCATCTTGCAGGTATCCGGGACGACTGCAGATGGCAGGCCCGTGTACTTTGATTCCGGTTCTTGTTGTCCGCCGTGTATCGAATTTATATTCAGCGTTGACTGTCGTGCGCCTTCTGGAACCACAGGCATATCCGTGCGCTTGAGTTTCAGTTGCGGAAAGAGTGAACGTTCCATTTCTGTGACAACGGCGCCCATGTGCCGCACTGCGCAGTCGCCCAGAAACGGCATCGATCCATGGGCTATTCTGCCGTGAGTTTCAATTTCGGCCCACCAGACGCCGCGATGTCCAAGGCAGACTCTGTCCTTATTGAGCGGTTCCGGAATAATGACGTGTTGTACCCGGTCCGCAGAAAAATAACCTTGTTCGGCCATAAAGGCAACGCCGCCGAAGCCACCGGATTCCTCGTCGGCGGTAGCAGAAATTTCAATATAACCCGGGTAGGATGGCCAAATTCGCAGGAAGGCTTCAACGGCGATGATCGATGCTGCCAGGCCGCCTTTCATATCACAGGCTCCCCGCCCGAATATTCGATCACCGGAGAGTTCTCCACCGAATGGATCGACTGTCCAGCCTTTACCAACTTCCACCACATCGGTATGGCTATTAAAGTGTACGCAATCTCCAGCGCTTCCTCCGCTGTGTCGGGCGAC
>CAZNOB010000246.1:0-7369 GCA_964574535.1 uncultured Granulosicoccaceae bacterium
AGCGCTTCGTCTCTGGTCCAATACTGCAATGATGATTCAAACGCCGCACAATCGCGATCACCCATTGCTTCAGCAAGCTCATTACCCTGTTGTTGAGACAGATTTATGATCGCCTCAGTCACTACTTTAATAACTTCATCTCTGCCGAAGCGATCACCGAGCGCATCAATGACTGGTGCAAGAATTCGTGCTTCCACTTCACGGCGAGTAAGCACCCCGATCTGCTGAGTCAGAGTATCAGGCCGAATTGGCTGGTCAGTTTTGGTGCTGGTCATAGGCTACCTCTGGGGTCACGAAATTAACGGCATCTCACTTGATCTTTGATTGCTCTCAAAAATTAGCTGAAGATGGATTTTTCTTTTACAGGTGTTAATAAGTACTCGAAGCAAGACAACCAGAGAAATAAAGACGAAGCTCCGGGAAAACAAATCCCGACGCGACAGGCTCGCCACTTCATGAATAATCCCGGCTAAAATACAATAAAACCTGTTTAATCCTCATCATAGCAACAAGTGTCGCAACGATTCACGCGAAACACTAAAACACAGGGCAGTCCAATGGCAGATATCGTAATTCTTAACGGCCGCGCGATCACTTTTTCCGGGCCAGATGCTGAAGCGGTCGCCATCACTGATGGATTGATTGAAGCCGTCGGCAGCAATCGTGACATTCAGCGGATAGCCGGCAGCGCAGAGGTCATCGATGCAAACGGAGCTACTGTGTTACCAGGATTTATCGACAGTCACGTACATTTATTCGGCGGCTCAGCAGCACTGGACTATTTGAACCTGAGCGGCGTTTCAGGCATAGCCGATTTAACAACGATCGTCCGAAAATATGCAGATAGCCTTCCCGCTGAAGATATCATCTTCGCCACCGCCATGGACTACTGCGTGACCGGCGAGCGAAATACTACCCGCCAACTCCTCGACGCCGTATTGCCTAACCGACCATTCGCCGCTATTGCATCTGATCTTCATACTGCATGGGCCAATACGCTGGCTCTGGAAAAAGCGGGTATGCTAAGAGGGTATGAAACCCCCGAGGGTTCAGAAGTTGTGATGGGAGCTGACGGGAAAGCGACAGGAGAACTACGCGAAACCGGCGCCTTCGGTCCGGTCATAAGCCTGACCAAATTTAAGGGTCGCGATCTGATGGGGTACACCACCGGTAAAGATCCCTTCCCATCTCCGACAATTGCTGAACGCAGCCTGGATAAAACAATCATCGCGCGTGGCATGCAACACTGTGCATCCCACGGCATCACTGGCTTGCATAACATGGACGGAAATTTCTACCAGGCCGAACTGCTATCTGAATTGGAACAGGAAGGCAGCGTACTTTGCCGCACTGAAGTCCCCATGCATCTTAAGGGCGATGACCCAGTGGATCGCTTGCAGGAAGCACAGGCAATGCGAGCACAATTCAACAGTGACTACGTTTGGTCCAATCGCGTTAAAATGTTTATGGACGGCGTGATCGACAGCCGAACTGCATATATGTTGGATCCATATC
Organism: uncultured Granulosicoccaceae bacterium; assembly: GCA_964574535.1. Taxonomy (GTDB): domain Bacteria; phylum Pseudomonadota; class Gammaproteobacteria; order Granulosicoccales; family Granulosicoccaceae. The sequence continues at coordinate 1,516 of CAZNOB010000246.1, forward strand.
CGGGTACAAGTCATTGCAGTGAACCATTGTTTACCCCTGATCAATTCAACGAAGCCTGTACGATTGCAGATCGAGCGGGTTTACAGATCGCAGTTCACGCTATCGGTGATGCAGCCGTAAGACAAACACTTGATGGCTACGAAGCAGCACAACAAGCCAATGGCCAAAGAGACAGCCGGCACCGTATTGAACATATCGAAACTATTCACCCAGACGATATTCCCCGACTGGCCAGCCTGGGTGTGGTCGCGTCGATGCAACCGATGCATTCACCGGCAGGCGGTTTCTTTCCACCTTACCAGGCAGATGAATTAATTCATCGCAAACAAATTCATACTGCATTCGCCTGGAAAACTCTCCGCCAAACCGGTGCACCTTTGGTATTCTCAACTGACTGGCCGGTCGTACCGGTAGATGTGATGCCTACTGTTAAGGCTGCTGTCGCGAGATCAGGCTTGCCACCAGAGTGGCCGGATCAATCCCAAACGCTGCGAGATACCCTTGCCTCTTATACTCGTGATAACGCCTGGGTAGAATTCAATGAGCATCGAAAAGGCAAAATACAGCCAGGTATGATGGCCGATATCGTTGTGATGAACAAAGACCTTGAAAAACTGCCACCGCAGGATCTCGACAGCGCTCGTGCTGCCGTGACCCTTTGCGGTGGCCGTATTACTTACAGAGACTGATTATTTTTAGTTATCCACCGTTTGCCGGCTTAAAGATAACCCCCAGTTCATTTAATCCAGGTAACGGAGCACCGGCAATCAGTTCTATTGTTTCGCCCTGACGAAATACCTTAATGGAATAAGTCTCGTTATGATCCAGCGCAATAGTTGATGCCCGAACTAGCTCAAAGTCGTGAGGGGTGCTGCATACCAGTCCATTGATTTCCAGTATTAAGTCACCACCAAGTAACAGGTCTCGACCGGCGATCTCGGCGGGAATGGTCCCGGACATCAATCCCGCCTGCCCCACAACGGAATCCGGATCTACTCTTTGTACCAGCAAGCCGGCCCGTGGATAATTCAGTGCCTTTGAAACAGGTTCCGTTAACAGGATACCTTCAAAACCTGCTAACACACCAGAGCTTGATAACAGTGCCTGCCTTGCAGAATTTATAGCAGTCGCAAAACCAATTCCGTCAAAGCCCCCGCTTTTGGACAAAATGAAACTCACAACACCAATCACTTCCCCATCGGTATTAAACATAGGTCCGCCGGAATTGCCAGTATTAATAGCGGTATCAGTTTGTAGAAATTCTATGGGTGCTCCACCAGCCATCAAGCCACGATTCATGCGACCGGATAAATGCCCGACACTGAGCGTTTGCGAAATACCGAACGGTGATCCAATGATAAACACCTGACTACCGATCGCAGTGTCATCAGAGTCCGCAAGAGTAGCAACCGGTGCGTCCGGGTGACTCTCTTGTAACTTCAGGAGTGCGACATCACTGCCTTTCAAGGACGAAAGCACTCTAGCGTTAATCACCTTACCATCATTAAACCGTACTTTAATCCGATGGGCTCCATCCACTACATGAGCCGCTGTCATAATTTGATCTCTTTCTATCAGAAACCCTGACCCCAGCCCGGATTCAGTGCGGCGTGATTGCCCCTTGATGACCAAACTCTGGGTTTCGACTGTGACTACAGAATCAGAATGCGCAGCATACAATGCAGCAAAGTCCGCACGCTCAGCTGTATGTCCCGCCACTGCGAATATTGACAAAAGGATAATAGCTATAAAGCGTCTCATAGTGATCTCCGGTAGCTGATAGTTGTTGATATTGACCCGTCACCACTATTGGAGTTCATAGTATTCAATCACTTAAATATCACGATTCTGTACCGACGCAGCTGCCTTCAACACTCAGTCACCAGATAGTTAGCCATCCAGGGCTACAATTGTGGTACTTTTCTTCCTTTGAATATCTACTTTATTGCACCATTCCTGTCTCGCCGGTCTCACCTTATACGTGCCTTACCCCCCCTTTTAGCAGCTGACTTATGAATCGTTCTCAGGCACCTCACCGAAAATTATTCACCGCTTTCGCGCTGTACTCAGTGGCCATGGGCAGCATATTCCCTCGCTTACCAGAAATTAAAAAAGCCATGGGCGTCGAAGAGGGAGTACTGGGGCTGGCACTGATTGGCGCACCCATTGGAACCCTGATCGCACTTTCCCTGGCCAGCCCGTTTATTGAAAAAACCGGTTTCAGAAAACTGCTGATGGTTGCTATTCCTGCTATGTCCTTTTTTTACTGGCTAACAGTACAAACCACTAATCCGCTTTTTTTCTTCTTGCTGTTAATACCCGCCGGGCTCGCCATAGGCTGCATCGAAATAGTGATCAACGTTGAAGCCGACCGCACAGAAGCCGTACTTGAGCGCCGAATTATGAATCGCGCACATTCATTTTGGAGCCTCGGTTTTTTTATCGCTGGTATCACCGGCGCTACCTTTGCACATTTCGGCATCTCTCCACAATGGCATCTTGCCATCGTGATGGTTTGTGTGTCAGCGGCGACACTATTTTTTCTTAGAGACTTTAATCCGGCTCCGCGTCGCGAAGTTTCGGAAGCAGCGGCCACCGGAATTGCGATACCAACGGTCGCGATCATGATACTGGTTATCGTATCGTTACCGGGTATGCTCATGGAAGGCGCAGGAATAGATTGGTCTGCAATCTACATGGACACTACATTTTCAAGCGGTGCATTTCTGGCAGGGTTAGCGGTCGCTGTGGTTACGTTATCACAGGCCATTACCCGCTACTTTGCCGACAGTTTCGTCGATAAATACTCACCGGTTACCGTGGGCCGAACTCTGTTGATCTGCCTGACAGCCGGAATTTTACTGGTTCTTTTTCCGATCTCGATCTCGCTCTCGATGGCTGGCTTTGCCATCATTGGTATCGGCACAAGTGTTTTGTTTCCACTGGCAATCTCAGCTGCCGCCCAGCGCAAAGATCGGCCGGCAACTGTAAACGTTGCAGCCCTGGCGCAAATTTCTTTTGTCACTTTCCTGGCTGGCCCGCCAATCCTTGGATTCGTCGCTGAACATTTCGGCATTCAGTGGGTATATGGATTTGGCTTGCCTTTGGTCGCTCTGGCTTTATTTCATGTTAAGTCGCTTGCGGGAAGCGACCGTTAACACATAAAACAGATATAAAACCGAAACAGCGAAACTTAAGCGCTGGTTATTTTAACCATCAGACTAGGAGCTTGCGCGGCAGAACCTCTCCTAATGCGAACGCGCCCTGTCGGTGCGCCAAAAGTGATAGTAATTATCGATCATTTTCGGGACAATTGAACAACTATGCGCCTCAAATGATCGTACCATCATTTAATAAGGCAAGGGCCCTCGCCATGGCACGTTCTCGCTACGCAGACTTCTGCCGCACAAGCTCCTAGCCAGACTGTTCAAGATAAAATTGTGCCGCTTTGTCGTCGGCATTACTGGACATTACTTTGACAGTAGCTGTCGACCACCGTCTCAGACTGAAACGCAACCCGAATAGTCTGTCTGATGGTCATCATGTGCAAACCGAAACTCAAAAAAAATGGTGTGACAATACATCAGGTAAAACCGACGATCTGTTTTGCATACTACATCGTTGTCGTTTCTTACAAAACTCTTTCCAAAAAGGAATACCTCTTAGAAACCAGAGTTACAGTTACGGGACCGCCAAATTACTCAGTTCCGGGGTGAGAATTTATGTAAGATAAAGTACGCAATAAACACTGACACCGCCGACAACAAAAAAGGCGCTGACGGCAGATACACCGGAGCATCATCTGCTGTAAAAAAGCTAAAAGCCTGTGTCATCACCAGCGGACTGACAATCGTTGCAACAGCAGTTAGCGACCCCATCACTCCCTGTAATTCACCCTGAGCATTTTTCGCCACAGAATTACTCATCAAGCCTTGCAATGCAGGCACAGCCACCGCACTGAAAACACTGATTGGCATATACGCAAACACATGCCACGTTTGCGTCATAAACGGATAAATTAAAAAAGTACAAAAATGCACTGACATCCCCAGCACCGCAGTTGTACGTTCCCCGAGACGCCTTAATATTTGACCAATCAACACCCCTTGAATGACCACTATACCCAAACCGTAGGCTGCCAGTGAAAGCCCCACCATGCGGGCATCCCATCCAAATTGTGCCCGCCCAAAAAAGGCCCAGACAGATGGGTAGACAAAAAATGCGATGCTCAATAGCAAAAACGCTGACAACAACGGAACCAGACCGGGTAACCGACGCATTTGCTTTAACGCTCCAAATGGATTTGACCGCTTCGGGTCAAATGGTCGCCGGATAGAATCGGTGACAGTCTCGGGAAGGACAAAATACCCGAACATCATGTTGATAAATGCCAGCGCTGCAGCCGCAAAAAAAGGTGCTCTCGATCCATATTCGGCCAGTACACCACCGAGCATCGGGCCAAGAATAAACCCCACACCAAATGCAGCGCCCAGCAAACCGAAGTTTTTAGCTTTGTCTTTTTCACTGGAGATATCGGCCATATAGGCGCTTGCGGTCGATTGGGTAGCAGCGGTGATGCCACCAACTATTCGACCAATGAACAATAGCCACATCGTTTGTGCAAAGGCCATCACCAGGTAGTCGAGTGCCATTATAAACAGGGCCAGCAATAATACAGGTCGTCTGCCATAAGCATCAGACAGACTGCCAAGGGTGGGTGAGAAAATAAATTGATTTACAGCAAACGCGGCTGACAACGCCCCGCCCCACAGCGCTGCATCACTGAGGTTTATATTGCCGACCTCCCGAATAAGATCGGGCATCACCGGCATGATTATACCGATCCCCATCGAGTCGAGCACAACGGTAAGAAAGATAAAAACAACTGGCAATCGCTTGTTTACTGCCTTTCGCATTGCATCGCCCTGTGAAATATCGGGCCCGTAAGCCTGCCCGAGAATAATTTATCTACTGTGAAAGCGATCTTTTGGTCGGCTATTACGACGGATTTCGCTAATTTATAAATGACTATTCGCTTCAATCGACGAAATATCTGAATCAACACCTCTCGCTTTCGCTTTGGCTATCACTCTCAGACAGGCGTTCAGGTGTTTTTGACACATAAAAATCCGGCAAAGTTATACCATTGGAAAAAAGTTTCAACGATTTGAAAACCGTTGCGGCGAAAAAGCTCGACATTCTCGTCAACGCGATAGGGTATTAATATATTCTCAAGCGCTTCGCGTTTTCTGGTGATCTCTTCTTCAGAGTATCCGTGCCGACGCTTATAATCGTAGTAAAAGTCTATAAAGAATCGATTCATGTTCGAATCATTCGTCAATACTTTTTCAGTGGTAATCAGTACACCACCATCAGCCATTGAATCATAGATTTTTTTTATAAGTCGATCACGTTGTAGCGGACGGATGAATTGTAGTGTCCAGCAAATTGTCACTACACTGGCGTTTTCAAGCTCGACATCATCCAGTGACGCATTCAGATCTGCTAATCGCAATTGAATACGATCAGATTCCTGCGCTTTGTCGATGTTGACTAACGCTTTATCAATCATCGCTTGTGAATTATCAAAGCCTATAAAGGTTTCAACCGCTTTCAGTTCACTGGCGATATTTAACAGAGTAGTTCCCAGAGAACATCCCATATCAACGACTGGCGTATCGGGAATCCAAAAGCGCCGGGCAATCTCTGTTATCAGTTTTTGTTGTTCCCCGTAAAACGGCACGCTTCTGTTAAGCATATCGTCAAATACGGCGGCAACCTTGTCGTCAAAGGCAAACGCGCTTGAGGCGCCTTCCTCAGAAGTGAATATGTCGTCTCGGCTCATGAGTCTGGG
>CAZNOB010000247.1:0-7307 GCA_964574535.1 uncultured Granulosicoccaceae bacterium
CAAAAGAACCACTGTATTTTTTCTTTACCGGATACTGGTACCCGTTAATGCGACTGGTAGTTAATCCCATTGCGACTAATCCTTCGGCGTGTTTAACCGCAGCACTGACTCCGTCGATAACGGGCAGCTTAAACTCCTCTGACAAGGCTCTGGCCAGATCGGTCATACCGGCGCAACCTAACAAGATGGCCTCCGCACTGTCTTTTTTAATCGCATCTGCTACTTCTTTTTTTATACGTTGCAAAGCGTCACCACTGTCGTCTCCTAATTCCAGAACCGGTATATCACTGGCACGTATGGATACACAGCGTCGTTCTGCACCGTACTTGTGAACCAAATGCGTTAACGCCGGTAATGACCGGCTGAGTGTAGTGACAATCGAAAAACTGTTGGCAACACTTACAGCGGCCATACATCCTGCTTCGCACAGCCCGACGACCGGGCCTGTAGCAATGCAGCGTGCCGAATCGAGGCCGGTATCATCAAAGCATGCAATTACATGTGCGTCACAATGATTATTCGCACGAATTTGTTCAAGCATGCCAGGCACCGCAAACGCTTCGTCGTAATAACCTTCGATACTGACCGGGCCATCATCAGGCTGGTTGCCAATAATCTCTGTTCCGGGCGCTGCCACCGATACTGCCGCCAGCACGGCTTTTTCCGTCATTGATGCCGTGGTATTGGGATTAATCAGATGAATTTTCATGAATGGTACCGGGTTTAACTGATGGAGAGCACGACGGCCAGACAGTGCGAAAAATGCAGCATAACGATGCAAAACCCGCATCAATAACCCATGATAATGTCTGATAACCTTCGATCCATGAGATTAACAAACTATCCCTGTCGATTGCAGTGCTGCGGCTTCCGTGTAACGATAACCGCTGCGCACACCAGGTGAGGAATAGTTTGAACACGAATCGATCCCCCGGATCCGTACACAACAGCGTTGTTGAAATTCGCTCCCTGGTGAAGAATTTCGGCACGGTGTGCGCTGTGGATCACATCGATCTGACCATTGATGCAGGCGCCTATTGCTGTGTGCTCGGCCCCTCTGGCTGTGGTAAATCATCAACATTACGTATGATCGCAGGTCACGAAACCGCCACAGCCGGGTCTATACATCTTGATGGTGAAGATATAACCCACTTGCCCCCGGCGCAACGAAGCACCGCAATGATGTTTCAAAACTACGCCTTGTTTCCGCATCTTGATTGCATAGATAACGTGGCGTTTCCGCTTAAAATGCGATCAATAGAGAAACAGCAACGACGCCAGACCGCAATTGAAATGCTCGATATGGTGCAAATGGCAGACTACGGCAAACGCCGGCCCGAGCAGCTTTCCGGAGGCCAGCAACAGCGAGTGGCACTGGCGAGAGCGTTAATCACTCAACCCAGACTGCTTTTGCTGGACGAACCACTCTCTGCACTTGATCCCTACTTGCGTACGGCCATGCGCGTCGAGCTTAAGAATCTCCAACGTATGTTGGGTATTTCTTTTATTCATGTGACCCATAGTCAGGAAGAAGCGATGGCACTGTCGGACACGATGGTGGTCATGAATGAAGGCAGAATTGAACAATCCGGCCCGCCACAACAAGTATTTAATCAGCCGCAATCGGAATTCGTGGCGCGTTTTATTGGCGGGCACAATATTATTCAGCATGAGAACGGCAGCGGATGTGTTCGATCTGACCGCATGGGTTACCGCCTGGGTGGCGATGCCACGGTGCAAAACGTCGAATACCTGGGCCACGATGTACGACTAACCATCGATAGCCAGCACGGCCAGGTGGTCATTACCGCTCGCGAAAACGATTTCAACACTACCCCCTGCAAAACCGGCGATTCCATCAGCCTGCACTGGGCACCGGATGATCTGCACCTTTTCGATTTGCCAAAAGATAACCGCAGTCACCATAACGCTGGTCAACACCCGAAATTACGTTACTAACCAGAGGAAATATCATGACGGATACTTTTAATAAAGACAGACGGAAACTTTTAAAAACCACTGCAGGTGTCGCAGCGGCCGGCGTATTCGCGGGTCGTGCACCCTATGTAATGTCGCAGGAGAAAAAGGTACTGCGCTACCTGGGCACTGCGGTAAACCAGTCAGCCGAGATCGCGGCAAAGGTGAAGGAGGATCTGGGTATTACGCTGGAGTACATACCGGTCACTACCGATGAAGTCACCAAACGTATAATCACTCAGCCAAACAGTTTTGATCTGGTTGATACAGAATACTTCAGCCTGAAAAAGCTGGTACCTTCCGGCAGCCTGCTGGGTATGGATGCCAATCGCATTAAACTGTTTGATGAAATCACACCGGCATTCACCAAAGGTGAAATCGGGGGAAAGAAAATCGGCGATCAGGGAACAGCACCCAAGAAAGTTTTTTATCTCACCGGTGAAAAATCAAAAGAGTTTTCTGCTGATCCCACCCAATGGGTGACACTGATACCAACCGTCTACAATGCCGACACACTGGGCATTCGCCCGGACCTGATTGACCGTCCAATTAAAAACTGGTCTGAATTACTTAACCCTGAATTCAAGGGCAAGGCATCGATCCTGAACATTCCGTCCATCGGAATTATGGATGCCGCCATGGTCGTCGAATCAATGGGTGAATATGTATACCCGGACAAAGGCAATATGACCAAAGAAGAGATCGACCTGACTATGAAAGTTATGACCGAAGCCAAAAAGGCCGGTCAGTTCAGAGCCTTCTGGTCTGACTTCAATGAGAGCGTCAACCTGATGGCCTCTGGTGAAGTAGTGATTCAGTCTATGTGGTCACCGGCGATCACTGCTGTGCGTTCTAAAGGGGTTGATTGTGTTTATCAGCCGCTGGAAGAAGGCTATCGCGCATGGGCAGCAGGTTTCGCATTGCCATCAACCATTAAAGATGACAAAGCCGATCTGGCTTATGAGTTCATCAACTGGTTCTTATCCGGCTGGGCGGGTGCACATCTGAATCGTCAGGGTTATTATTCTGCAGTACTATCTACCGCGCAGGCAAACATGGAAGCCTACGAATGGGACTACTGGATGCTGGGTAAGCCGGCCGAGAAAGATATCCTGTCTCCGGGTGGTCAGAAGCTTGCCGCTGCTGGTGAAATTCGTGACGGTGGATCCTATGAGGAACGCATGGGTGGCGTCGCGTGCTGGAACGCAGTCATGGATGAAAACAAATACATGATCCGCAAATGGAACGAGTTCATCGCTGCCTAATGTATTAGCGGCTTTAACGAAAGTCCTTTAATATATACCTGTACCTGGACAGCGCCATGTGAAAGCAGGCGCTGTCCGGCTTTTATCCAGACAGTGACACTATGCGTAAACTTCACAAAAAGTATCTGGCCAAACAATAATGGCCATACGTAACCGTCTTGCCCCCTATTTACTGACTGCACCGTATTTTTTTATATTTCTGGCGTTCTTCCTTATCCCCTTAGTGTTGGTGGTTATTGTCAGTTTCTGGGATTACACCGAATACTCAATCATTCCAGATTTCATCCCTACCAATTACACTGACATTTTTGGTGGTTGCGTGGCCAGACTGCCCGATCTCTGCACTGTCTTCGCCACTTATATTTCGACCTTTAAATACGTTTTTCTGACCTGGTTTATTACCCTGATTCTGGGCTTTGCCGTTGCCTACTATCTGGCATTTTGTGTTAATTCATTGTCGGTACAAATTGCGCTTTTCCTGCTCTGCACCATTCCTTTCTGGACCTCCAATGTCATTCGAATGATTTCATGGATACCGCTACTTGGCAGAAACGGTCTGGTGAACGAAGGCTTGCAGGCTATGGGACTGACCAGTGAACCGATAGACTGGTTACTGTATTCCGGTTTTTCCGTGACACTGGCTTTTGTTCATCTGTACACCCTGTTTATGGTAGTACCTATCTTCAATTCCATGATGCGCATTGATCGCAGCATACTGGAAGCTGCCTACGATGCCGGCGCCGGAGGCTGGAAAACACTTTGGCATGTGATTGTACCGCTTTGTAAACCGGGTATTGCGATTGGATCTATTTTTGTCATCACTATTGTGATGGGCGACTTCATCACTATTGGTGTGATGGGCGGTCAACAGATCGCATCGATCGGGAAAATCATCAACGTAGAGATGAGCTACCTCCAGTTCCCGTCAGCCGCCGCCAACGCCGTGGTTTTGCTGTTACTGACCCTGATGATCATTGTTGCAATGACACGCATTGTCGATATTCGTAAGGAACTGTAATGGCCGGCACGAAGACAAAAATATTTCTGGGGTTGTTTTTCGGGTTATTTCTGTTGTTTTTGTACGGCCCGATGATCACCATTTTTATTCTGTCTTTTCAGGGGCCGGATGGCGGACTCACCTTTCCCATGAACGGAGTCTCCACACATTGGTTTAAGACCCTGTGGGAAGGCATGGGGGTGGTCGATATCTGGCGATCATTCAGAAGGTCAATAGCACTGGGCTTTGTGGTGATGATAATCACTGTTGTGTTTAGCCTTATGGCAGGTATGGCGTTTCGTCAAAAATTCAAAGGTGCTACTGCCGTGTTTTATATCACCGTTGCCAGCTTGATTGTGCCGTCCATCGTAGTGAGCCTTGGAGTCGCTTTACAATTCAGGTTAATGGATGACAGCCTGCGCGCCTGGGGACAAACTCACGGCGTAGAATGGATTATTCAGGACTTCACCACCACCATGGGATTATTTTCCTCCGGCATGGGAGCGCAGCTCACCTGGACGCTACCGTTTGGTTTACTGATAATGTTTGCGGTCTTTAATCGCTTTGATCCCGCTTATGAAGAAGCAGCGCGTGATATGGGCGCTGGTCCATGGGCCACTTTCCGCGAGGCTGTGCTGCCAATCATCGCCCCTTCACTGGTCGGAGTCGCACTGTTTGGATTCACACTCAGTTACGATGAACTCGCTCGCTCCTCGCAGGCACTCGGTGGCTTAAACACATTGCCGCTGGAACTTCGCGGGCTGACCACAACAGTAACGGACCCCAGTATTTATGCGCTTGGGGCTTTGACCACAGGGATATCATTTTTTGTTATTGCCGTTGCGTTGCTGTGCAGCTGGTATTTGAGGCGACGGCGAATGGCATCCGGCAGTGACGCTGGTAAAGGCATGGTGTGACAAACCCTCACACAAGAGCGTTAACACATCATTCGCTGATGGAGATCGACTCCCACAACAGCCAACACTGTGCTGTCACCGTTAATAATCCATCGATAACATACAAAGGTTTGTGGCAATATCCTGTTTAACCTTCAATTTTCGTGAGCCTGCCGCGGATGTCCGAACCTGTCACCTATCCCACCAGTACCCATTGGGGCAACTATTTACTGGAAAAATCTGACGGCGTGGTATCTGCCGTTCACTCGGTAAACGACGATACCAACCCGTCGCCTATCGGGCGCTCACTGGCCAATTCACAACACCGTGGCTGCAGAATCGCGAAACCCTGCATTCGGCAGGGCTACTTAAAACAGAGCTGGAAAAGTGATGGCACTCAGCGCGGCGTGGATCCGTTTGTCGAAGTGCCCTGGGATGAAGCCCTCGATATCGCCGCCAACGCTTTACAGCGAGTTCGCGATGAGTTTGGTGCGGAATCTATCTATGGCGGCTCCTACGGTTGGGCCAGTGCGGGTCGGTTTCACCACTCACAAAGCCAGCTACACCGTTTTTTAAAGATGTTCGGAGGCTATACCTCCTCAGTGCAATCGTATTCGACCGGTGCGATGAATATCATCCTGCCACACGTGATGGGCGTACCGCACGTCCAGCTAATGAAAGAAGCCCCCACCATCGAAGACATCGCCGCAAACACCAGACTCATCGTGAGCTTTGGTGGTTTCAGCATGAAAAACACGCAAATTAATCAAGGCGGAATCGGCAACCACAGCGCCAGAGATCAACTGCTGGAAATAAGAAACGGTGGCGTTGATGTGATTTGTGTGAGCCCGGTACGAGCCGACACGCCTGACTTTCTAAAGGCAGACTGGTGGCCACTGGTGCCCAACACTGACGTCGCGCTAATGCTGGGTCTGGCGCATACCTTATACAGCCATAATCTGCACGACAAAGAATTTCTGCAAACCCACTGCACGGGCTTTGATCAGTTCTGCAATTACCTGACCGGTCAGTCGGATGGGCAGCCAAAAGACGCCGACTGGGCCGCCACACTTAGCCAGATAGGCGCAGACCGTATACGCGCACTGGCGTTACGCATGGCCTCGGAGCCCACGCTGCTGTCAATAAGCTGGTCACTGCAGCGCACAGAACACGGTGAACAGCCCTATTGGATGATCAGCACGCTTGCTGCCATGCTGGGTAATATCGGTTTGCCCGGTCAGGGCGTTGGCTATGGTTACGGATGTTTGCATAACTTTGGATTTGCGGGCAGACATGCCCTGCCATTTAAAGTCGGTGAATTTCCCCAGGGCGAAAACCCGGTGGATAACTTTATCCCAGTGGCTCGTGTTGCAGACATGCTGTTGAGCCCAGGCGGTCAATACCGCTTCAATGGAGAAACCCGCACCTACCCCGACACCCGATTAGTCTATTGGACTGGCGGTAATCCGTTTCACCACCATCAGGACCTCAATCGCCTGCGACATGCCTGGAGCAAACCGGAAACCGTTATCGTCAATGAACCAGTGTGGACTGCCACTGCCCGTTACGCAGATATAGTTTTTCCAGCCACCACCGCACTTGAGCGGGAGGATTTCTCCTCCGGCACCGCTGACCTTTGCCTGTCACCGATGCACCAGATCCTGGAGCCCTATGAATCCTCAAAAGATGACTATGCCATCTTTTCAGGGATTGCCGAACGCCTGGGGTTTGTCGAAAAATTTACCGAAAACAAAACAGCCAGACAATGGGTTGAATCGCTGTGGCAAACCACTGTGGAAAGAGCATCGGAACACGGCGTCGAGCTACCCGCATTTGAACAATTCTGGCACGGTGAACAAATTATTATTAAACAAGATCAGGTAACGCCACTTGAATTCAGGCTGGAAAAGTTTCGACGAGACCCCGACAACCATCCGCTCTCCACTCCATCGGGCAAGATAGAAATATTTTCCCAAACGCTTGCGGACTTTAATCTACCGGACTGCGGTGGTCATGCAAGATGGCAGGATAAAACTGAACTGATGGGAAGTGCGCGGGCACAGCAGTACCCAATGGCGCTAAACTCTAACCAGCCAGTTACCCGGCTGCACAGCCAGCTGGATTTCGGCATCACCAGTACTAAAGCGAAAAAACAACAACGAGAGGTTGCAC
>CAZNOB010000248.1:0-7272 GCA_964574535.1 uncultured Granulosicoccaceae bacterium
GTGCAGCAGCTACCACTTTCTCTTCCGTTTTTTCAGAAGCCTTTGCTGCTACCTTTGCGCTGTCGTCTCCGCCGCAAGACTCATCATTATAGCTAGAGTTTCTGAGGCAGTCTTCACCGCCGATTAAGATGCTCTTGCCGTCAGAACCGACGACAAAGCCACTGGAACCTTCCGAAGAACCATCACCTGATAACGTGCCACAGCCGGTCAGTAGAGCAGCACCTACAGCGACAGACAGGAGTTTTATATGCATTGAATCACTCCAATTTGCGATTACTTTGATTAAACAGTATGTGAGCAGGTGATTTCGAATTAAACGGCCTGGCTCGCCCATAGTTCACGTGTGTGAACACGCTTCTATTTGTTATTGCTGTATCAATAGTTGCTTTTAGAAATTTTTTTCCCACCCAACTACCGCACACCACCCATTACATTCCTTGCAAAACCCCGTCAACCGACAAGTTTCCAGGTTTCTATGTCAAAAAACGTACACGGCTGTATTAATCCTAACACAACTTCGACCCGATGGATCAACATTTAACCGCGCATATTCGTGAAGCCAACACGCTTGTAACATTAGGAGTGTTAAAATAACCACAAATTCGCATCAATTGGCGTCAGTTTTAGTGTTAAGTTTTGTTTACAGGAGGTTTTTCCCGGCAACTTGCTCTCTTTGCGACCTGCCTTCATCAACCAGACTCGATTTATGCAATTTGTGCCATAAGGCATTGCCTAAGATCGAGTTTTCCTGCGTTACCTGTGGCCTGCCTCTCATTAATGCTGATGCCGCACACTTGCCAGGCAGTGATAAAAAACAACTACTTTGCGGTAAATGTCTGACAGAACCTTCACCCATCGATGAAGCAATAATTCCCTTTTTATACGAACCCCCCATAGATTACATGGTCAAAAGACTCAAATTTGCTGCAGATGTTAAATACAGTAGATTGATGGGTGAACTGCTGGCGCAACAGGTATCGCAAGGCTGTTCAATCTGGCCAGATTGTCTGGTGCCGGTGCCGCTGCATCAATCCCGGCTACTGGAACGAGGGTACAATCAGGCTTTTCAAATAGCAGATATCATCGGTACTCGTCTGAGCATTGCAGTGGAGCAAGAGCACGTTAGCCGTATAGCCAGTCAAGCATCTCAAGTGAAGCTGAACGCGCGGGATCGCAGTAAAAATCTGCGCAGCGCCTTCAATGTAACCCAACCGGTGACTGATAAAAGAATAGCCATCATCGATGATGTCTATACCACCGGTGCCACCACCCGCTCTCTGGCAAGTACATTGAAAAAAGCCGGAGCCCGAAGTGTTTCTATTTGGGCCTTTGCGCGAACACCGTAGCTCGTCGATCATCGGCCCCGTTAGCCAGGGGCGCTGACACTTGAAGCGGCGACCAGCAAACGCTCAAGATCCGGACTATTCAGTATCACAGACTGATCCGCTAATGATTTAATTCGGGCCTCTAATTGTTGCGCCTGTCCGAGCTGCTTGCTACGTAATTGACTGATATTCAGCAGTCGTGACTTATAATCTTCGCCTGTCTTTTGAAGAGCATCAGATACACCCCTTTGTAGCGCAGCATAAACAGATTTCGGTATTGAGGGACGTATTAAACTCTGTACTACCCAGGGCAAAACAACAGATATTGCAATCACCAGTAAACCGTTCACTAAAAAATCCAGTCCCACATAGGCATTTTCATCCCCTGCACCAAGTACAAACCCGTTGATAATCCGGTACCCGACCCAACCAATCGCTGCAATCGGCAACAACCACTGCACCACGCTTAATACTTTGCTCATCAGCCGCTGCCAGGGTTCACCCGGATTGCGCAGAGCCCGATCAAGATGTTGCTGCATCCGTGTTCGGACCTGTGCGGCTGCGTCCTCGGCAATAGATTGCCTGGCCACAAGCACTGTGGAACGCGGCACGCCATGTTCAGCCTCGGATAATTCAAACTGTTGTATCGTGTCCTGCAGGCGCGTGTCTGACCAGTCATCCCACAGCGATTTCACATCTGACTTAGCTGCAATGCCAGCAGTAGCTGCTAACGCAGCGGCCTGAGCGTCTTTGCGACCTCCGGTTAGTGATTTAAGCGCGGTCGCTATCGGGGCTCCTTTGTGTTCCTGAAATTGCTGACTAAATTCCTTAAAGGGGAGATCCAGATTTGATAGAGCTGTCCGACAATATAGCTCCCAGGTATTCGCAAAGCTCTCACTTAATGTGCTTTCTTTTTCGGCGTCAGCCAGTAACTTGATCTGTTGACCAATTCGTTGCCTGGCGCTGTCAAGACGTTGTAACCAACCACGCTGATCAAGCTGGGCCACGATATTTCGTATCGCCAGTTTCGATACAAAGTCCGCCATTTGATCAAACTGATCTTCACTATGGCTTGAACCATCTTCATTTTTCACCCCCACAGTGCGATAAATCTGCGGATTGGCAAAACCGGCTTTTGCCAGAAGCCTGTTGAAATCCTCGACCTGCACCCCCTGAGCCCTGTCCCACTGATTCATCACAAACAACCAGGCATGGCGATAACCGTTTTCCAGCATCAGACGCCAACCCTGTTCATCTTTATATCGCTCCGGGGTGACCACATAGAGCAACAAATCGATATGCGGTAACCACTGTAGTACCTGCTCTCGATTTTGCGTCTCTTCGCTATCAAAGTCAGGCATATCTATCCACATAACATCTTTGAACTTAGCGTTTTGATGACGTACCTCGGAAAAATAATGCGGCGGGAATTTATCCGGCAAACTAGCGATCACTTTATCCACATAAAGATAGGCTGTAATTTCCATTGATGTCGGGCGCACAACACCGGTGCGCGCGATAGAGTCACCTGCCAATCGATTCAACAGCGAACTTTTTCCAACGCCGGTGCCGCCAAACAACCCAACCACCAAAGGCCGGTCTGATCCGTCGCTACTGAAGAGATCTCCGGGGCTGTCGATTTCGGTGCGACCGAATGGTGTTTCATCAATCCACCCGTCCCTGGCGAGCTGAGCTGAAAAATCTTCAGCCTCACGGTAAACCTGACGAGCCTGCTCTTCAGACATGTTGTTCACCTGTATCTATGGCGCTTGACCGATGCTGGTCACGATCTATTTCCGGCATTGACAAGCCCAATTGTTCCGCAGCTTCCTGCAATTTGGCGGTGGATATTTTCCCGCATACAACGACTTCAGTCGCTAGCGGGTAGAGCCGGACACGCAACTTACGACTAATCAGCGATGCCACTTCTTTATTCTGATAGTCGCTCAATTCGTTCTGTACCTTTTGCATGTACTGACCCAATGCTCCTTCTGTCAGCATACTCGTCAATGACAACATTGCGGGCGCCAGCACCAAATCAGCAGCGCCGAGCCCTCCGGACTTAACCGCCAAAACGACAGCGGCTGCATCAGTGGTGACTCTGGCGGCACGCAGACCATTCAACGTCACCGGCTGTTGCTGCAGCTTGTTATACAGGGACTGTGCAGCGCGCTCGATTTCCACCTGCAGCAGGACCTGATAGTTATTCAGCCCTTTCTCAAAACCCTGCAGAAGATCTTGCTTCCTCGATCCCAGTCTGGCATCCATTTCAGACCACCAGACGCTGTTATTCTCGCGCTCTGATATCTGTACTGCCAGTTGCGACAGGCCGTGCTCGGCAAGCTCCTCGAGCAGGCGTCTCTCTTCACCGCGATCATCTTTGGGAACATCAGATTGCCTGGCACTATCTGTCGCGGTACCAATCAGCTTTCGCACTGGCCAGGTGACCACACTTCGAAGCCGTGATAACGGCTCCGCCACCCCGGGCACCTCAAGTAATGCCAGCAACTCTGCAAGCGCCAATTGAAAGATTTCTTTATTGCGAGACCCACCCAGATATTCAGATCGATAGCGGGCAACCAACGCTTCGGACATCAGATCAACCAGATGCTTCCATTCCGTTTGCCGCTGATGCTCTTCTACCAGCGGAGCTGTCCAGCCAGACCAGTGCGCCGCCATAAAATCTTTACTTTGCAGCTGCAGTGTTTCAAACGGTGGGCGATGCAGTAGACTACTTATGGCCGAACGAAGTTCTGCAAGCTCTACACTGTCACCGGCAGCGGCCGGGCCTTCTTTATATTCATCGATAAAATGCAGTGGCAGATCACTAACGGCTTTGCCGGCCATCACTCTTTCGTATTTTTGCCGAACGGAATCTGCCAATTCGCCGCGGTATTGTTCAGGGGTTTTGTTGATCACTAAAATGACTGGTTTCGATAGTTCCGCCAACTGACTCAACAACGTCCAGACCGTTTTATCAGCATATTTTTCACGGCTTACCGCAAATACTATCAAGTCAGCCAGCGCAGCAGCCTTTAATACTGGCAATCGATACCCAAAAGACTCAACTGAATCAAAATCAGGGGTATCCCATACAACGCACCCCTGCCATCCCGCGGAATCAGGCAACAAACGGTCTGCGTTCGTCAGTGAGTATTCGTTAAGCACTTGCCTGTCCAACGCCGATTGCACCTGCGACTTTATCCCTTCGAAATAAGCTTTAGCCCAGCCGTCGTTGTCGGGATTACCGACTGAATACCCCTGGCAATGCACTGTAAACCCGGCCATCGCGCTGGCTTCTGCAAGCTCACTACCCAACAACAGATTGACTATTGAACTTTTACCGACCTGTGTCGGGCCTATCACTACAATTTGTTTCGGGTGTTGCGGGTAATTTTCACAGAGGGAAATTTTGTATAGCGTAGATTCGGCGAATAATAGTGACGATAAAGTGTCTTTAATTCCGGAAGTATCCGGCGGTGAGTGCGTAGTTGTAGCTGAATTCCGGGTAGTTTCCAGCTCAGCCTGATAACGCTGGATTAACTTTTGTAATATATCAATCATGATTAACAGCCAGTGCAAAGCAGCCAAAAAACAGCTATGCGGTGTTTGGCTCTGTTACCCCTTAGTTTTGTAAAAAGTGCAGTACCAAACCAATAAACACAAACAGGCCCATAAAATTGCTGAGCATAAACGCCTGGAAGCACAAATTGCGATCACGATTTTTGATTAGCCAAAGTTGTCTCACGACCACCAGAGCACCGACGCCAACACCACAAAAGTAAATTGCTCCAAATGATAAGTGCAGACCAATAAAAACCAATAGCATCAATACCGATAACAAGGTAATTGCTACAGCGATGACATCGAATCGACCAAACCTGATCGCCGTCGACTTGACACCGAGTTTCAAATCATCATCTCGATCTACCATGGCATAAATCGTATCGTACGCCAGCGCCCAAAGTATGGCCGCAAGGAATACCATCCAGCCAATTCCACTGACCGTGCCGGTTTGTGCCGCATTCACCATCGGTACCGCCCAACCAAACGCCAGACCGAGCACCAGTTGCGGCCAGTAGGTTATACGCTTGCTGAATGGGTAAACCGCCGCGAGCACCACACCAATAAAAGACATAGCAATTGTCAGACGATTCATTGTCAACACCAGCAAAAAGGACATAAAAGCCAGAATTGCAGCGACCATCAGCGCTTCTTTTGGTGTTACCCTGCCACTGACAATGGGTCTGTCTTTTGACCGATCAACGGCGCCGTCGATATGGCGGTCTGCATAATCATTAATGGCGCAGCCCGCAGATCTCATCATAAAAGTGCCGGTCACAAAGACCACTAACACCAGCAAGTCCGGTTGCCCGGCGGACACAATCCAAAGCGTCCACAGCATGGGCCACATAAGTAACAGGGCACCAATGGGTTTATCTGCTCGAACCAGCCTCGCATACTGTGTCAGGCGATCTTTAAGGTAATCAAATTGCATGGTGATTGTTGATTTCGGTTCGCTGTGTGCAATCATTTAACGCAGGCCAGAAAGCAGGCTGAGTCCCGGAGTTATGCACTGAGAAGTGTGACTATCTGGACCAACAAGCGATTGTTCTTGCTCAATAGTCCATAATACACCACTCAACCTCTTAAAAATCTCCCGGGAGCAAACTGTGAGTTACCAATACGATCTAATAGCCATAGGCGGCGGCAGCGGTGGTGTGGCGGCAGCCCGTCGCGCGGCGAAGCACGGAGCCCGATGTGCAGTGGTTGAATATGATCGACTCGGCGGCACCTGTGTAAACCGCGGGTGCGTCCCCAAGAAAGTGATGTGGTACGGAGCTCATGTTGCACATACCCTGAGAGATGCGGCCGGCTATGGCTTTGATATTGAACAAAAAGGTTTTGACTGGACCCAACTGGTCACTGATCGCGAAAACTATGTTCATCGTCTGAATGGTATTTACGAAAAAAATCTGGCCAATGAGAAAGTTGAATATTTGGCGGGTTTCGGAACATTGGTCGACCGGCATACCGTGCAGGTTGGCGATAAAACCTACACTGCTGAAAATATCATCCTGGCGCCCGGAGGAACCCCTGTGGTGCCAGCTACCCCGGGTGCAGAACTGGGTATCACCTCGGACGGTTTTTTCGAGCTGACCGAAATGCCCGGGAAAGTAGCAGTGGTTGGTGCCGGCTATATCGCAGTAGAACTGGCCGGCATGCTTCATTCCCTGGGCAGTGATGTCAGCTTAATTATTCGCAAAGCCCATTTCCTGCGTGAATTTGACCCGATTCTATCCGACACTCTGACCCAGATAATGCAGGACGACGGTCCCAAAATTATAAACAACACTTCCATCGCAGAACTGAAAGGTGAACCTGGCAAAATTACCATTCACACAACAGACGGCAAAGAAGCAGGCGAGTTTGAACAGGTGATCTGGGCTATTGGTCGCAAACCGCTAAGTGCAGAACTCAAACCTGAAAACGCTGGCGTCTCGGTAAACGAGAAAGGCTATATCCCCACTGATCAATGGCAGGCCACCAATGTCGACAATATATTTGCCATTGGTGACGTCACAGGGCGCGACCAATTGACACCTGTTGCTATCGCGGCGGGTCGCAGATTAGCTGAAAGATTATACGCTGGTATGACTGATCGATATCTCAACTATGAAAATGTCGCCTCAGTCGTATTTAGCCACCCGCCCATTGGTGCTGTTGGGCTGACTGAAGCACAAGCCAGGGAAAAGTACGGCGATGCGGTGAAGTGTTATTCCGCTACGTTTACCCCGATGTATCACGCGTTCACCTCACACCCGCAAAAGACCGCGATGAAACTAGTAGTTGAAGGCGAGCAAGAGCGAGTTGTCGGCATACACATGATTGGCGCAGGTGTTGATGAAATGCTGCAGGGGTTTTCAGTTGCATTGAAGATGGGTGC
>CAZNOB010000249.1:0-7266 GCA_964574535.1 uncultured Granulosicoccaceae bacterium
TTCTGGTCTTTAATCTGGTTCCCTGGATGGCACTGAAACTGATGGGCGGGTAGTGGCACTACCAACAGTTTGAGACAGTGCAACACCGGTAGATATATTGTTGACGAAATTTAAGGGTAACGTTTGTGACTGTGTATGAAAAACTAGTAGCACGATTTCAGGAGTTGCACCGACTGGATCATGCCATCACTTATTTAAGTTGGGATCAGATGGTGATGATGCCAGCTAACGGCAATGATAACCGGTCGGCATCGATCGGTGAGATCGCAAGCATCCGCCATAAGTTATTAACCAGTCCGGAAGTGCAGGATTGGTTGCAGGAGGCAAGCTCTGAAAAAAATCCACATCATCACGCAAGCATCCGGGAAATGCATCGGGTGTGGCGTCAGGCAGTCTGTTTACCTGCCGAGCTGGTTGTAGCCAAAATCAAAGCGGGGTCAACGTGTGAGCATGGCTGGCGTAGTCAAAGAAGTCAGAATGACTGGCAGGGTTTTTTGAAAAACCTGACAGCAGTTGTGGCACTGTCCAGGGAAGAAGCACAGTTACGTCAGGAAGGGGACGACAACTTTACATCACCTTATGAAGCTTTACTTGACCTTCACTGCACCGGCGACAGTCAAGCCCTGATAGATTCAGTTTTTTCTACTTTAAGGGTAGAGCTTCCGGA
The DNA here is from genome assembly GCA_964574535.1 of uncultured Granulosicoccaceae bacterium. GTDB lineage: Bacteria > Pseudomonadota > Gammaproteobacteria > Granulosicoccales > Granulosicoccaceae. Next base: position 668 of record CAZNOB010000249.1, read on the forward strand.
ATTGCTACAGCAGGTTAAAGAACACCAGCAAAATGACAAACTTCCATCTCTGCACGGGAGTTATTCAATTCCGCAGCAGCAAATGTTATGTGAGGAATTGATGCGCGATCTGGGTTTTGACTTTAATTCTGGAAGGCTCGATGAAAGCATGCATCCTTTCAGTACTGGGGGAATTGGTGATCTGCGAATCACCACGCGCTATCGGGACGATGAATTCATGGAAGCTCTCAACTCAACAGCACATGAGGTTGGGCATGCTTGTTACGAGGGAGGATTGCCGCATAAAGCTCAGGGGTTGCCTGTTGGCGGTCATCGCAATATGTGTATTCATGAAAGTCAAAGTCTGCTGTATGAAAAACAGATTTTTCAATCAAAATCTTTTATGTCTTATTTTGCCGCAAAAGTTCACGAGTATTTGCCTGCGACACAATCGTTCAACGCAGAAACTTTATGGAAAGTGGGCACACGGGTCGAGCCGGGTTACATACGCGTTGAAGCAGATGAAGTTTGTTACTCCTTACACGTGTTGCTGCGCTATGAAATAGAAAGTGCGCTGATTAATCAGGATATTGAAGCGGATGTTTTGCCGGAAATATGGGATGAAAAAATGCAGCAGTATCTTGGATTGTCTACTGCCGGAAATTATGCCGACGGCGTGATGCAGGATATTCACTGGACAGACGGCGGGTTTGGCTACTTTCCTTCCTACACAATGGGCGCGGTAAACGGCGCGCAGATATTCAAAGCGTTATGTGTTGATCACACTGACTGGCAGGATCGGTTCAATGCAGGTGATCTGGCATTTGTAGGGAACTGGCTGGAGCAGAAAGTCTGGTCGACAGGCTGTGAGTTATCGTCTCAGGAACTGATGAAGCAGATCACAGGTCGTGAAACAGAAACGGAAGATTATTTAGCTCATTTAAGATCCAGATACCTGGATGAGATCCATTAACGGGCAACATGCCGCTAACGGGAATGAGACTTAAGTTTTGCGTCTCTCCATCTGCGATTGTGGGTGTTTGATTTGACCGGCGCCAACGAATAATCGTCGGCGCCCCGCAAATTGGTTTTGATCAGGTCTTCATTTTTTCACAGTAGAAGTCAATCATTTGAGAAACCATTTTTTCCCCGTGACCTTTCTCTTGTGCTTCGTTGAGCGCTTGCAGGGTAGACTGTGACATAACGCTGGTGGTATTCGCATCAGTTGCCATGGTCGAATAGTAGCCCACATCTTTCGCAGCATTTTTGATTGCAAATGCAAGCTGGTCCGGCACTCCGTCCACACCATAAGCCTTGACCATATCCATCATGGCGCAGTGTAGCGGGCCTGCCGCCATCACATCGTACAGAGCTGTACGATCAACGCCCTGCACATCGGCCATAGCGAATGCTTCGGACATGGCATTGGCGATAGTCATACCAAAAAAGTTGTTGATCAATTTCACGGTGTGCCCCGACCCCAGCGCCCCGAGATGAAAAACGTTTTCACCCAGATCTTCAAGCACTGGTCGCACCTTGTCAAAAGCGGCTTTGTCTCCGGCACACATGATGTTGAGCAGCCCGTCAACCGCGTGTGCCGGTGTGCGGCCCAGAGGTGCATCCAGGTAATCGCTGCCAGCGTCTTTGACAGCAGCCCCTATTTTTCTTGTTGAAGCGGGCAGGGAAGTGCCAAAATCAATGACCACTGTGCCTGGCTTTAAGCCACTGATAATGCCGTTGTCGCCATACATTCGGCCCTCGACTTGCTCGGTTGTGCCCATGCACAGCATGACAATGTCGCTGCTATTGGCGAGTTCCTGTGCAGAGCTGGCTTCGCTGGCCCCGCGTGCGACCGCGGCATCTATGTTTGGACGCGATGTATTGCCCAGAACCGATACTGTGTAGTCTTTGTCCAGTAGTCGGCCCACCATCGCCGATCCCATTAATCCCAGTCCAATAAATCCGATTTTGCTCATGCTATGTATCTACTATAGTGAATTAGGGGGAGTATAACGCAGTGACGCCGATAGCTGTCAGCATTTGATCTGTGGGGTTTTTTTCTGCGAATATCTGGCAGGTTTCGGTTGTACGAAGGCGATTCAAGCGTGCCTGGATCCGGACCGGCAAACAAGCAGTTTAATGGTTTCGTCTGGCAGCGCGCCCTGTGCATCATTGTGATGCAAAATCAACACCAGCGTTTTCCCTCGGCGACACGTAAACTGGTCATGCGGTTCACATGAAATGTATGTTTCATTGAGCGGTATTCCTCCAGTGCAGTCCCCAGACTGCGGTAGACGCGTCGCCTTATGGTGGCGCGTCGATTTAAAGCTACTGGCCCATGGAAGCTGTAATCAATCTAATGGGTGCGAGCGTCTATGTATTGATATCGCTTTGCTGCATCGATTCATTTGGGTTTCAACAAATTAGTATTTCCCTGACACGCCTGCTTGCATGTGTAATTATTGCATCAGTGTGATGCAATAGGTGTTGCGATAAAATACATAGGAAGATTCTTTCGCTGTCTATGACTGTTGGCCGGGTGGCTTTATCCCTGGTGTCAGGAATTGGAGGTCAAAATCGAAACTGTTTTTAAGCCCGAGCCCTTGTCATGGCTCTATCAGCCGTCCGACGGTGGCTTTAACTCGGAGGCACGACAATACCGAGGCTACGATTCGCGTTATCGTAAACGGGCTCTGCGGCCGTCACGGCCAGTCAAACTGCAATTGCAAGAAGGCGATCTTGTTACGTTAACCAACAGTGATGGCGCGACGCCTGTACTGTTAATGGCAACCAATCTTCGCGGCGAGTCTGATTTTTCTGCCATTGGCCTTGCAAAAAATCCTGTCATTGAACTAAACGCAGCATCTGTTCTTAAAGAGACAAGTACCGGTGCCGGACTTGCCGAAATTTTCCAATGGTACCGTAGCCACGGGGGCTGCGTTGCTCATGCCGTGCGTATTTTTAATCTGCACACACTGCCAAAAGAGACATTCACCATCCGCGCAACGGATGTAGTTACCCTCTGGATGCTGACTGATCCCGAACAAACACTAAATACGGTATGTTTACTGGCCGGTGGTATGGGTGGATCGGTTGCTTTCGAGCACTGTCGTAATGGCCGCGCGGCCAATACCCTGCCAGACCCATTGGGTGAAGTTCGAGAAGAATTCACAATTGCGCGTGGCACTGCCAGGGCCTATGAGGTGGAAGCAGGTGAAGTCATTCAGGTGATTGATGTCGATGGTCAGCAGTGCACTGATTTTATGGCTATGAACGCACTTGCATTAGATCGGGGGCAAGAGCGGTTCATCGATTCTACGGTGACACGATCCATGGTTAGAGGGGCTTACCCGATACCGGGTATGTTCGATAAGTTCTTTGATCAGGACATGCGACCGTTGCTGAAATTAAAGCAGGATACTGTTGGCCGACACGATACTTTTGCCTATGCCTGCACAGCGCGTGGTTACGAAGAGCGTGGATTTTTTGGTCATTTGAATTGTTCCGATAACATCAGCCAGGTTTATCAGCGTTACGCAATTCAGGCCCGTGCTGCATGGCCTGCAATTAATTTCTTTTTTAACTCGTGGATTGATCACGGCGATAACCTGATTCAGTCAGACGAAGCCTGGTCACAGCCCGGTGATTATGTCGCACTTGAGGCCATGACTGATCTAGTTGCGGTTTCCACGGCCTGTCCGGATGATGTTGATCCAATCAATGGCTGGAACCCCACTGATATTCACGTGCGCATCTATCGAAAAAACACGCCGGTGAGACATGCCGTTGCTTACCGAAGTGAGCCAGACGCGGAGGCTATTTTGACCGAACATTCTGCATTTCATGAAAGAACCAGTGCACTAACCCGGCACTTTGGTGTAGCGCGGGATGTGTGGTTGCCGCAGACCTACGAGTCAACCCGCAGCCAGGAAGAATATGCAGCCTGCCGCAACGCAGTCACTATTCAGGATATGTCTTCTATCCGAAAGTTTGACGTGCTTGGGCCAGATGCAGAGGCTTTATTGCAAAAAGCACTCACCAGAGATATCACCAGGCTAAGTGTGAATCGCGGTATCTATGCATTGCTTTGCGATGATACAGGCAGCGTGATTGATGATGGCACCTTGTTTCGATTAACGCCAGATACATTTCGATGGTGTTGTGGCTCAGACGACAGCGGACTGCAACTCAAGGCAATTGCACAAGCCTCCGGCCTGAATGTATGGATAAAATCACTGTTTAGCGCTATGCCAAACCTGGCCATTCAGGGCCCGAACAGTCGTGAATTACTGCAACGGCTTTGCTTTACTCAGCCCACTCACGCAGAAGTTTCTCAGTTGAAGTGGTTCGGTTCAACGGTAGCGCGATTGCACGATCGTGAGGGAGAGCCCTTTCAGCTTACCCGCAGTGGGTATACCGGTGAGCTTGGCTATGAAATATTCTGTCATGAAAAATCAGCTCTGGCGATCTGGGATGCGGTAATGGAAGCAGGGGCTGATCTTGGTATCACGCCGATGGGTCTTGACGCGCTGGACACTATTCGCATTGAAGCCGGCTTGATGGCATCTGGTGCCGAGTTTGCCCCGGGCGTTGACGCCTATGAAGCCGGGCTCGGATTTGCTGTCGATTTAAATAAGGCGAAATTTGTCGGCAGAGAAGCCCTGCAACGTAATAGCGAAGCACCGAGACGTGTCCTCAAAGGCTTAAAGTTTAAAGGACATGAAGCCCCCATTCACGGTGATCCGGTGATGGTGGGGCGTCGCAATATCGGTGTGGTGACCAGTGCGACAATCTCACCAGAGTTTGATTGTGCTATCGCAATGGCGCGACTATCAATTGAACATGCGACGAGCGGAGGCTTAATTGAAACCGGGAAGCTTGATGGTCATGGCAAACGACTGACCGCAGAAATCTGTGATATCCCTTTTGTAGATCCCACACGCAGCCGTGCACGAGGCTGAAAAATACCGGATTGGACTTTACTTTTAAATAACTTATTAAGTGGGTCGACGCACCATGGATGGCTGTTTGCACCGCTCTGCCAGGTCGAAATCTCTGAAGTCAGGGTTCGATACTTATAGAATCGATATGACTCAAGCAGTATAAGTGGAATAAAGTGAGCCGGTGCCGGACTGATATTGTTTTCGACAAATAACCAGTGCACTAACGTAGGCATTGCTGCAGGATAGACAAAAGATCGTGGGCATCTTCACCTCGGGTTAACGCCATGATCATTGGCATAGCGGGTAGCACTAAAACTAACCAGAATAGACAAAGATTATTTAGCGGTAACTTCAATTTGGTTTTCTGCTGGTAGCGTCGTTCAACCTTTTGTATTAAGTTCTTCCCGATGAGCTTGTACCAGCTCTGCCATTGAGTTGAATTGAAAATCAACACTGGGTAATTCACCGGGGTTCATTGTAGCGCCGAATCCTTGCTTATCGTGTCTTCGGTATATCCAGCAAGACGCCAGCTTATGTCGTTTACCCGGTACGTGATCGTGGAACATACTCTCTGCTGTATGCAGAATTTCATGTTGTTCCAAGCCTAAACGTGTCAGTTTCTCAAGCATATAAATGAAGTTCCGATCATCCGGCTTGTACGAGCCGACATCCTGTGCCGTGTAGATTCCGTCAAACTCGACATTAAGTTTCTTATTGCTGGCCGCAAAGCTGACATTATCGACATTTGATAAAATGATTAGCTTATAGTGTTTTTTCAGGTAGTTGAGTGCATCGGCCGAGTCAGAAAATGCCGGCCAGTTTTTAACCGTTTCTCCATAGGCAATGCATTCTTCAGGCGTGACAGACGCCTGCCACTCCTCTGCCAGGCGCTTATACACGATCTGCAAAAGTTCGTTGTATTTGTATCCTGGAGTGTACTTTTGTTGTGTTGACTCGTGGAAGGCATGTGCCTCAAGGATCTCATCGCGAGAGAGGTTTTTTGCTACCCGATCAGTCAGTGGCTTCAGTCCGGCCACCATGCCTGATTCCCAATCTATCAGTGTGCCATAACAATCGAAGGTGAGTGCTTTAAAATCTGTTAGCTTCATGAGGGGAGATGATAGCTGATTTCGGTTAAGGGCGTGCAGGCTGCAATCCAGGCACAAACTAACTAGATACAGGTAAGACGCGTGATGAGCTAGTCAGTTGGACGATCAGTGCCAAGGTGGCTGTCCGAGAATGAATGATCTACTGCGAATGCGATATGTTGGTCAGCTATTTAGATCAAGCTCGTTAAAGAAGAGCAACTATTGTTGATTATGAAACCTCTGCCAGCCCGCATACGTGCGGGCTGTATAGATTTGCGTTGTATGTTATGCGTAGCTCACTAGTTCGAAGATGCCTGTCCGCTGGATACCAGGAAACTCGCCATACCCTCTACATTTAATCCTAACCAGTTCTCGTAATTTCCCCAGTCCGTGTAGTCGCTCATCGTGACCTCTTTTTTTAGATCATCGACTGACTTGCCTTTGTTAAGACCAGTGAGAACTTCAGTTTTTAGTTGTTCCATATAGATTCGTACATCGGTAGCATCGGCTTTGACGCCGACATTGCCATGAGCAGGTGCGAAAATTTCGAAATCCAGTGACTCGATCTTGCGTATCTGATCAATCCAGT
>CAZNOB010000250.1:0-7246 GCA_964574535.1 uncultured Granulosicoccaceae bacterium
GGTGTCAGAACATCCCGAGGACCATCCAGTCGAAGTTGTTCATTATCGAGCCAAAAAGTAACATCCTGTTGATTCAGCTTACGAATCCATTCGTTTATTTCTTTCATGTTTGCCGTAAGCCGTAGTTGTTCCTAAGTTGTGCCGAAAACAAGATCCATAGCATACGCAACAGATGCCTCTGGAGAAGACAGTAAGTATTTTGGAGACGATAATGCCAACCATATCCGTTGACACCCCACATTATTCTTTCAGGATTTTCTAACTTCTGATCCACTGGTCGAACTCACAGACATTTTCGCATCCTACCCCACTACCACACAACACTAGTATTGTGAGCGCTTTAACGACTTTAAAGAACAATATAGTTCAGGAAGGCCGGTCAATTGACAAGCAAGAAAGCCTCACACAGCAGCAATAATTGGATTGAGTATTGATCGACACTAATGTTAGTGTCTGTTATTCAATTAGAGAAACTTCAAAACTCCGGGCCATGGATGGACTATAACTAAATTGCAGGGGCACGACTACCCTGAGTACAGGATAATCATTGGCAACTGGTGCCTGCATTATTCGTGAGGATTGGGCGCTCAGAGTCAATAGCGCTCGCCAGGCCTCCCTATCACCCGAGAAGCGTAGCCCGCACGCGCCGAGGGGGATCGGGTGAGATTTGACGTGCTATTGACTCTTGCGTCGACTAGACAGTCTGTCATTTAAGGATCAGCCATAAATTCACTACATACAAAATATTAAAGACACAAGAGCTAAAATTCTCCGGTCGCCGCATGAATAATGTAGACCAGGAGTATCCGCGACAGAACCTCTGCTACTGAGAACGCGCCCTGACGGCGCGCCAAAGGTGATAGATAATTATCGATCATTTTCGGGACAATTGAACAACTATGCGCCTCAAATGATCGTACCATCATTTAATAAGGCAAGGGCCCTCGCCATCGCATGTTCTCGCTACGCGGACTTCCACCGCGCAGACTCCTGGCGTCATCAATGAAACAAATAGAAAATGCTCACAATCGAACAATCTATTGGTAAGTGGCTTGCCGAACTAGGCATCACCCACATCTATGGAATCGGCGCTGTCCCCATGCACGACACTTTTCGCCACTGTGCAAAAGCGGGACTGAATTTAATTGGAACTCACGAACAACGCGCTGCTGTACTGATGGCAGCGAGCCATAATTATTTTGCGGGAAAACAAATAGCGTGTGCGATAGTTTCTATGGGTCCTTCGGTAACCAATTCCATAACCGGAGCGTTTGCTGTGTTAGGCAATCAATGGCCTGTCATGATTATCAGCAATAGCCCTGCACAAGATCAGTACTTCCCAGGCATGTTCCAGGCTTATGATGCAATACCTGCTATGGAATCGGTTACGAGGCACGCGGTTCGAATTGCTGACACACAGAGTTGTTATAAGTGCCTGGCGGAAGCTTATAACGCAGCAAATAGAACACCTCGGGGACCTGCCTATATTGATATTCCGACCCCGCTGCTGACACAGCCAGTTCATTCTCCGGCGAAGCCTGCGAATAACTTTTATTCAGATGAATCCGTGCACAATGACTGTGCCGCAGCTGTCGAAGCCTTGACGTCGGCCAGACGGCCCTTGCTGCTTCTCGGCCAGAATATTCGCTGGAATAACGACTACAAACTTATCCAGAAACTGATAGATACCTATGACATTCCGTTTGCTACCGTATCTATGGCACGTGGCTTTATCAGCGAAAATCACCCTCTCTGTGTCACACGGAACGCCACGCTGGCTCAAGCTGAATCAGACGTGGTAATTGTGATAGGCGGAGCACTGGACTGGAAGTATCGTTTTGGTGTGGCTATCAATCCTGACGCAGCCATATTTCAACTAAGTGAAGATCCATCATCGCCTTCCCTGGATCGTAAAACTACAACCATTGGTTTGAGCGTCGCAGCACTACTTAGTGCACTTAACCACGGCCTGCTGTCGAACTACACGCCAGTGCGTGACCTCGTATGGATGCAATCCTTAAATGCAGGACATAAACTAGCACTTAAACAGATCCTGGATCGTCATGCCCATTTAAGCGGGCCGATCAGTAGCTATGCTATTGCGATTGCTGCCGCTCGAGTTGCAAGACCTGACACTCTTTTCATTCTCGATGCTAATACCACCATGCGAGCTGCAGACCTGTGTCTGGAGCCAAAGATTCCACTTACTCACATTACGGCTGGTCATACCGGCCTTATGGGAGGTGGAATCCCGTTTGGCATTGCAGCTCTAACCGAGAACAACAAACGCCCGGTTATAGTTATTTGCGGTGATTTTGCACTCGGTCAAAATGCCCTGGAACTAGAAACTGCAGCCAGGTTAAACTTGCCTTTGATCGTTTTACTGGCAAATAACAATGCCGGAACGGAAGGCATTTATGAATTTCCAGAGTACACATCTGCATTTACGAAATTCTCTGAAAACATTGCTTATGAATGGATTAGCAGAGCTTTTGGTGGTTTAGGTGATGTGATTGACAAGGCAGAAGATTTGCCTGCTGCAATCAATGCCGCTATAAAGAACGCAGAAAGCTCCGGTAAACCATTTTTACTCAATATTCATGTCACAGAGCGGCTTGGAATGCCGCCACGACTGTAGATTGCAACAACACCCAGACTTCGTTTTCTCTTGCGCTTAATAACGAAGATATAAATAAGGATTCCTCCAGTGAAACAAGCAAATCGATTTGAGCAACTGTTACTCGGTAGTACGAGAGTAGCCGATGAACCAGCGCTGATCGATAAATATTCCCAAGTGACGACATACTCTCAACTCCTCAAGAATATCGGTCAAATCAAACAACAATTAGAAGAAGTTGGACTTGGAGACGATGATGTAATCACAGTCGCTATGCGCAACGGACCTGCAATGGTGCAAACGCTCATCGGATGCATGAGCCAGTGCACCTGTGCGCCGCTTATGCCTGACTTTACTACAGACGAATTCAAGCGCTACCTGCTTGCCCTTGGACCAAAAATAGTCCTAGCCGACAATCATTCAAATCCGGCAATTCAACAGGCTGCAGACGAGCTTGAAATACCAGTCTGTACCGTGACTGAAACTGACAGAAGACTAACATTAGACAACATTAGCGCTAATATCCCGGACCGAAGTACACCTGACCTACCAGAAGGCAGTGCGCTTCTGCTGTTCTCCTCTGGCACTACTGCCTTACCAAAATTAATTCCGCTTACTCATCAGAATATCATCTGGTCGACTCAGTCTATTAGCTCGCATTTACAACTTACCAATGTCGACAAAACCATTTGCACGATGCCTCTTTATCATGTTCACGGATTACTGGGAACCGTCTTCGCTACACTGGCAAGTGACGGGCAAGTGTATTGCCCGCCTCATTTTGATGAAATACAATTTTTCGATATTCTGAACCAGACTAAGATCTCCTGGTACAGCGCAGTACCTACCATTCACAAGGCGATACTGGAGGCACTCAGATTGCACGCTGAGCGCATGCCCGGTTATCGCTTGCGATTTATTCGATCTTCGTCATCTGCACTGACAGAGGACGTCAGGACGAACTTGGAATCAGCCTTTAATGCACCGGTAATCGAAGCGTATGGCATGACCGAATGCAGTCATCAACTAGCCAGCAATTTCACTCCACCTGGTCAGCGAAAACCCGGATCAGTAGGCAAAGCAGTTGGCTGTAAAATCACAGTTTTAGATGACAAGGGCCATGAAGTAGTTGATCCAGGCACGATTGGTGAACTCGCCGTTACTGGCAGCAACATTACACCGGGATACATTAACATTAAAACAAGCCCGTTTGGTGAGTACGGCTTACTAACCGGGGACTTGGGCTACAAGGATAAAGATGGTTTTATATTTATCATCGGCAGACTAAAAGAAATCGTCAATCGCGGAGGGGAGAAGATTTCACCAGCAGAAATTGATCAGTATATACTTGAACACAAGGCAGTCGAATCAGTTGCCTGCTTTGGCATTAGCCATGAGTCACTCGGTGAGATTCTAGCGGCTGCTATAGTGAAACAACCGGACGCGCAGTTAACAGATACCAAACTGCGAGAGTATTTACAATTGCGGCTGGTAAACCATAAAGTGCCGGATCATTTCGTTTTCATCGATAGAATCCCCAGAACACTGACCGGAAAACCGCAACGACAACTACTGGCGCAACAATATTCAGATTTTCCCGTGCCAAGTGACACTATTTGCAACGACGAAATTGAATCGAAATTATTAGCTATATGGAAATCCGTACTATCTATTGAAAGTATCGGATTGAATCAGAATTTCTTTGTATTAGGAGGCGACTCGTTGAAGGCCACCCGTGTTGCAGCTGCCATGCAAGATGAATTTAGTGTAGAAATTACACCAACTGTACTATTCACTGCCTCTACAATTCGGGGTCTGCGTAACTGGCTGAACGACAAATTTCCCACGATGGCAGTCAAACACGACTCCTATCGAAATCACTCATTAAACAGCAACTCAAAGCAGATCGATGATCCAAAGCGTGAGCGAATCCAGATATCGTTATGAAGACTTTTCCCATAGCAGCATAGGCTTTGACCGCAGTCAATACAGCCACAAGAATACTAATGTACAATTTGTCAAACGTCACAATAGGCACTCAGAACACAGCACCCGCCTACTGAGGCGAATTTATTCCAGGCTCACAGACTTCACTCAAACACCGCTGTACTTAACAATGTACTTTTAGAAATAGCAACGAGCAGCAAGCAACACATGTTTAGTGGTTTATTGCAATACACATCTTTGCTGTTACTGGCGACTGGCAACCTCGCCTTGTCAGACGATGCGGCTGCACTGTACGAGCGCACTGATATCACCGGTGCAATGTGGCCTGTTCCCGCCGGAGGCTCTGACAGCGCAGATCTCAACGCTCCTGTTGACAATGATGCAATTTCATCACCTACGGCGACAAGTGGTCAGGCTGTGCTGGTTTGTAAAAACAGCTTCGCCAACGCGGGTAACTGTGGGAATGATAGTGCCTCAAGCGCGTCTTTAGGTTTGTTGAAAATTGCAGCATCTTCCATCAGAACATTTAAACAGTCAGATGTGCAACTGACAACATTGGTAGATCTATTCCCGAAGGATCTTCAACTCTACCCGAGAGATACCGACACCAATACAGCGCCGGTTAGCGTATCAGGTGTACTCGGACAGAATAGCACTTCCGTGGTTTTAAATGTTTATCGCGACAGCACAATGTGGAACACCTGGACACATCATAAATCAGCGTCTGTAAATTTTCTGTTTGAGCTTGAATTGCCTGCAGAGCTTTCCGACTACAAATTCGAACTGCTGGCTATCGATGACAGCAGAACTGAAACTGTACTGGCATCGGCTGAATCCGTAGTCGCCGGAGATGTCATTGTTATCAATGGTCAGTCCAATGCTGTTGCCGGCCTCTATTCAAGTGCAGGGCCGGGTACTCAAGACGCAAGCCACTATATTCGTTCGTACGGCGGATGGGGCACAGATACCTGGAACGACAACGATGACTGGCATGTTGTCCGTGCAGAGTGCCAGCCACGGTTACAGCCTCTAGCCTGTGTGGGACGCATGGGGTTGCGAGTTGCCGCTGACCTGCTGGCCAATGTGCAGATCCCTATCGCTGTAATTAATCAAAGCAGAGGTAACCGATCTATTGGCTATTTCGGGGCAAATAACCAGAATCTAAACGATTTGACCACCAACTATGGCCAACTCCTGAGCCGCCTTGAGAACGGTGGCATTGCCGACAATATTCGCGCGCTACTGTGGTTTCAGGGTGAGAGCGATAGAACAGATAACCAGGCTCACTTCGAACAGTTCACGGTGTTATTTGATCAGTGGCAGATTCAATACCCATCGATAGAACGGTATTACCTTTTTCAGATTCGCCATACGTGTGACCCATCAGATGAAGAGCACGGGCAAGGCTCCCGGATCAGTAATTTCCAGCGTCAGTTTGCAAATAAACGGAATAACGTTACTGCGGTTTCAACTACCGGTCTGGATGGTCATGACGGATGTCATTTCCGATACGAGGATGGCTATCAGCAAATGGGTGATAACGTTGCCCGTATTATCCGAAGTGAACTCTATGGAGAAAATCTCGACAACGCCGTTGCGCCTGACATCGCCACTGCATCGCGCTTCGATGACACCACACTGGAATTGACATTCACCAATGACAATACCCTGGTTGCAGATGATGGTTTTGAAGCACTGTTTGAGGTTCGAGACTGCGACGACGTCACCTACAACATCACGGCCGGCGTTGTGCTGAACGGCACTGTTGTACAGCTTACTTTGGACACGCCTATTGAAGACAATGTTGAGTTGTTTGTAAGTTACCTGAGTTTGCCTGGAGATCAGGACTGGCTAACCAACGAGGCCGGCATTGGCATATTGTCTTTCCTTGATTTCCCTGTAAGCATTTTGCAGCACTCATCGGAGTCAGTGGATCCAGCGGGAGGTGGTTGTAAAACAGCCTCGAGTGCACGCCTGGCTGGTCCGCTATTTTTCATTCTATTGATGATCGGTATTGTCGCACTGGTGCTACAACGAAAGATACGGACTCATATTTTTTGATACGTAGTTTAGTGTCAATAGACACGCAGCAACAAATTGTGTCAGTGCATTCAGGCCAGCGAGGAAACCAATCTAATAACAATCCGCCCGGTGAGACAAAAGACATAACAGCAGTATGAGACACCTCAGATTGTTAAAAATTGAGGATTCAGTCGAAAGAATAAAACTGTGACACTGATAGGTGATATGAGAGAATATGGGTGTTAATTTTGAGGGCCACTCTATGCTGCCCGGACGTAAGGACATATCCACGGATCCTGTCAATGAAACTGTCTAATACCCCCATAAGCCTGCCTTCAGATCGAAAGTTCGGGTACTTTTTCACCTTTGTGTTCGCGCTGATTGCTATTGCCACCGCAGCTATTTACGGGAAATATCTGGCGGGGATCCTTGCGGCAGCCATATCATTGGGATTTCTATTCACCACACTAACCAGACCATCGCTACTCAGAGGACTGAATAAATCATGGGCCTATTTAGGTTTGCTAATGGGTTTGATCATCAGCCCTGTTGTTCTGGGTCTCATCTACTTTGGCATGTTTACTCCGTTGGCGGCTGTGTTACGACTTAAAGGGCGTGATGAACTGAGATTGAAAAATAAAAACTTGAAATCAAACTGGA
>CAZNOB010000251.1:0-4817 GCA_964574535.1 uncultured Granulosicoccaceae bacterium
GCCCTATCGCCCCTTCCAAACAGGATCCCGCTTCTCAGCAAACGCCCGAGCCCCCTCAAGTTGATCCTCAGATCCGTACAAGCGATCAACACAAGCAAGCTGCCGTTTGGACACCTTATTCAATGCATCCTGAAATTTCATATCTTCAGCTTCGCGAACTACTTCTTTAATTGCCGCATAAACCAGAGGAGGGCCGGATGCCAAAAGACGTGCAAGCTCCCAGGTTTTATCGAGCAGTTCTTCCGACTTACAGATTTCCTTGATCAACCCCCACTGCTTCGCCTCCTGCACATCAAACCAGCGGCCAGTTAACAATAGGTCCATCGCTACATGATAAGGAATACGTTTGGGCAGTTTAATTGAGGCAGCATCTGCCACTGTGCCGGAACGAATTTCAGGTAATGCGAAGCTTGCCGTTTCTGAAGCCATGATCAAATCAGTAGATAACGCCAACTCTAATCCACCACCGCAACATATCCCGTTCACTGCACAGATAACCGGCTTGTTTAAGTTGCCTAATTCCTGCAAGCCGCCGAACCCGCCAATACCGTAATCACCATCTACTTCATCTCCGTCTGCAGCGGCCTTTAAGTCCCAGCCGGGGCAGAAGAATTTATCACCTTGCGCACGCAGGATTGCGACTCTTAATTCCGGATCATCGCGAAAGTCCATGAACACTTCACCCATAATCTTACTGGTCGCAAGATCAATGGCGTTTGCTTTGGGGCGGTCGAGCGTTACCTCGAGTATGTGACCTTCGCGTTTAGTTTTGATTGGTGAATCTGTGGCTGTCATTTGCTGGTTCTCATTCTGATTAGCGCATCGGCCACAGCGGTTGTCTGTGGCAAACACACTAAAGGATTAATTTCTATTTCATCGATGGCGGTGGCGTTTTCCAGCACGTAGTTACATAGCGACATGATTGCCCCGGCAATGTTTTCCAGACTGGCTGATTGCTTGCCACGGTAACCATTCAGTAGTGCAGATATTTTTAAAGTGTTCAGTGCATCAAGTATCTGATCATTTGTCACTGGCAACAGCAGACTGACGCTGTCTCTCATCAGCTCTGTCAGCATGCCCCCTGCCCCGATGGTCAACAGGAAGGTGTCGTTTGATTCGCGAACCACACCTGCCAACAATTCCGCTACGATGCCGGTGATATAACGCTCGACCAATATTGATTCACTTATCTGCAATAGTTTTTCTGCGGCCTGCTCGGTGTCTTGAATGGTTTTCAGGTCAAGCATTACACCGCCAGTTTCTGTTTTATGGGCCACACCGGATACTTTGGCTACGACAGGAAAGCCAATATCCTGTGCGGCGGCTACTGCATCAGCGACTGAGCTGACCAGCTTTGACCGGGGAATATTTATACCTGCACCGGACAGTGCATTTTTGGCTTGCGCTTCTGACAGCAGAGTCACTTGCCCGTCACCCGGGGGCGCGATAAGTACCGGGGCAGAACTTAAATGTTTCTTGCAACCCACGCTTGCGGCAGCAATGGTTGCATCAAGCGCTTCATCAATACTTGAGAAACAAGGGATTCCTTTCGACATTAGATCGGTTGCGATGGCTTCTGGCATGTTCTCGTGCATGGTTGCCAGCAACGCAACACGTGCCCCTGTTAAATCACGGGCTTTGACCAGCGCTTCGGTGGCTACCATCCAGCTATCGAAGGCGCAGCGATCATCACGCGGGTAATCCATAATCAGAAACGTCAGGTCTGCTGCATCACGGATCATAGCGGCAAAAGTTGCTGTCATTTTTTCAAAATCGTTCCAGATATAGGTGTGGTAGTCCAGTGGATTCGCCAGCGCCACCATCGGGCCGAGTGCGTCACGCAGTGCCTGTGATTGTGCGGATGTGAGAGGTGGATAGTGAAGTGGACGCTCCGCAACGGCATCTGCCATCAGACTGGCTTCACCGCCGGAGCAACTCATTGATGCGATAGCATTGCCCGGCAGCCGCCCGAATACATGGCATAGCTTTAAGGCTTCCAGCAGTACGGGCACTGACTCAACGCGGGCAATACCCAATCGTTTAAACAGCGCATCGGATGCGGCATCACTTCCGGACAGTGAATTGGTATGCGATACCATGGCGGTTTGCGCTTCAACGGAGCGCCCTACTTTGATCGCCACAATCGCTTTACCCAATTCCAGCGCTTTGGCTGCCAAAGCTTCAAAGCCTCGTATGTCGCTCAGGCCTTCTATATGTAGTCCAAGTGCGGTGACGCGGTCGTCGTCAAGCAGAGCCAGACCCATGTCTGCGATACTGGTCTGCGCCTGATTGCCGGCTGTCATCACATACGCAATGGGCAACGCACGGCGCTGCATGGTCATGTTGATGGCAATGTTGGATGACTGAGTAATGATAGCCACCCCGTTTGATACACGCTGGCCGCCGTGTTGATCGGGCCATAGTAACGCGCCATCCAGGTAGTTAATTAAGCCGTAGCAGTTCGGGCCGACCACGGGCATTGAGCCTGCGGCTTGCAACAGTTGTTGCTGCAATACAATACCTGCATCATCTTCGGCGGCCGCTTCACTGAAGCCGGACGCAAAACAAACCGCACTGCCTGCTCCGCGATCAGACAACTGTTTTACGATGTCTATGGTGGCGTGGCGATTTACGCCGATAAATACCGCGTCAGGTGCTGACGGCAGATCTGCAACACTGCTATAACTTTTCAGGCCGCAGATTTCACTATGGACGGGATGTACCGGCCAGATCTCACCAGCGAAATTCATACGCAGGCTTTGTTCGATAACACTGCGACTCCATGCGCCCCCGATCACCGCAATGCTGCGCGGTCGCAGCAGGCGGTTTAAATCAGCTACTGCATTGCGGCCCGCCAAATCAAGCCCCTAACGGTCTGAGCAAATCGCGACTGATGATATGGCGCTGAATTTCAGAAGTACCATCCCAGATGCGCTCTACTCTGGCATCACGCCAGAATCGTTCTAGTGGCAGATCACTCATTAACCCCATACCACCAAAGACCTGTATGGCTTCGTCGGTGACTTTGGCCAACATTTCAGAGGCATAGACTTTGGCGCTGGCGATTTCACGGTTGGCAGACAGGCCTTCATCCAGACGCCAGGCACCAGACAAGGTTAACCAGTCAGCGGCGTCGATCTCGGTGATCATATCGGCAAGTTTAAATGACACCCCCTGAAATTTACCGATTGGCTGACCGAATTGTTTTCGGTCTGCGGCGTGCTGCAATGCCAGATCAAACACTCTTCGTGCCCTGCCTACACACATGGCGGCCACGGTGATACGAGTGGCATACAGCCATTCATTCATTATTTGAAAACCACCATGTAGTTCACCAAGTATTTGCGATTGCGGTAAGCGGCAGTTATCAAAATTTAAAATACAGTTTTTATAACCGCGGTGTGAGACGGATTCATACCCGGGCAATATTTCAAACCCCGGTGTGCCGCGATCGACCAGAAAACAGGTAATCTTCTTTTTCGGGCCACGTGGTGTTTCTTCTTCACCGGTGGCAATAAACACAATTATAAAATCAGCGACGTTGGCATGTGAGATAAAATGCTTTGACCCGTTCACCACCCAGTCACCGCCGTTGAGTTTTGCAGTACACTTCATGCCACGAACATCTGATCCGGCATCGGGTTCGGTCATTGCCAGCGCATCCATTCGCTCACCGGTGACCGCTGGCATTAAATACTTTTCACGTTGATCACCAACGCAGGCCATCAATATATTGGACGGCCTGCCAAAGAAGTGATTCAACGCCATTGATGCGCGGCCAAGTTCGCGCTCTAGCAATGCAAACTCTAAATGGCTTAAGCCACCACCGCCGACTTCTTCTGGCATATTTGACGCGTAAAAACCGATATCAATACACTTTTGTTTGATCTCGTTTTGCAGTTCTACCGGCACTTCACCGGTGCGTTCTACCAGATCTTCATGCGGATAGAGTTCTTTTTCACAGAACTCACGAACCGTATTGACGATCAGGTTTTGTTCTTCAGTCAGTGCAAAATTCAAAGGAATTCCTGTTACCGTTGCTAACGGTGGTTGATCAATACGATGCCGGACTAGGTATTCTTTTTAGCACTGAGTCTTTTGTCGTGCTGATTCAATAACTCGCCAGCACCCCAGTTAGTTTCCTTAAGGCCTCGCATCATCGCCACCAGATTATCATCACGAATGCGTTCAAGCTCGCGAATTGAATACGCGCCACTTTGCGCGTCTGATTGATCGGCGATGGTTTGGACTAGTTCTTCGGTGAGCTCCGGCACATCCATAAGCTTGGTCCAGGGCCATTCCAGACAGGGACCAAACTGCGCAATAAAGTGCGCCATACCAGCCTCACCACCGGCGACACGATACGTTTCAAACAATCCCATCTGCCCCCAGCGCAAACCAAAGCCGTAGCGAATGGCATCGTCGATTTCTTCGGTAGTAGCAATGCCGTCTTTGATCATCCATAGGCCTTCGCGCCATACAGCTTCAAGAAAACGATCAGCAATGTGCGCGTCAATCTCTTTGCGTACTTTCAGCGGCTTCATGCCCAGCTCGGTGAGAATGTCACAGGCACGCTGAACCAGTGCAGGATCAGTCTGTTGACCGCCGACGACTTCAATCAACGGCAGCAAGTACACCGGATTAAACGGATGGCATACCATGATCTGTTTGGGGTTGGTTGCACCCTCTTGTAGCTGAGTCGGTTTATACCCGGAAGTTGATGATCCCAGAATCGCGTCTGGCGATGCATGTTTCTGAATGTCACTATAGACCGCGTGTTTAATTTCTAAGCGTTCAGGCACGCTTTCCTGAATCCA
>CAZNOB010000251.1:4917-7228 GCA_964574535.1 uncultured Granulosicoccaceae bacterium
GCACGTTCTACCAGTTGTGCATTGGTTGCAAGCACGCCTTTTTCAAGCCATAGATTATCTTCAAGACCCACTCTTACGTTTCCACCAGCAAGCGTTGCTGCGGCAACATATGGCATCTGATTGCGGCTGATTGCAAACGCGGAGAACGTCCATGATGGCGGCACGTTGTTGACCATCGCCATAAAAGTATTAAGGTCATCCGGTGCGCCCCACGGCACGCCCATGCATAGCTGCACTAACGCCGGGTCATCCAGAATGCCTTCTTCAACTAACTGCTTCGCAAACCAAAGGTGCCCGGTGTCAAACGCTTCGATCTCTGCACGTACACCCAGGTCTGTCATCAATTTACCCATGCTTCGCAACATACCGGGTGTGTTGGTGGCCACGTAGTCTGCTTCGGCAAAGTTCATGGTGCCGCAATCAAGTGTGCAGATTTCCGGCAGGCACTCTGCAATGTGTGCAACACGTTCGGTTGGCCCGACAAGATCAGTACCCGTGGTGTTCGGTGGCAGCGGATTTTCACCACCGCCAAAGACCAGATCACCGCCCATACCGGCAGTCAGGTTAAGCACGACATCGACATCACTATCACGAATACGGTCAGTGACTTCGCGATAGTATTCAAGCTTGCGTGACGGGACGCCAGTTTCCGGATCACGAACATGGCAATGCACAATAGCTGCACCGGCGCGAGCGGCATCAATAGCGCTATCGGCGATTTGCTTTGGGCTGCGCGGCACATGTTCGGAGCGATCCTGAGAACTGCCAGAACCGGTGACGGCACAGGTGATAAATACGTTTTTGTTTGGCGTTAGGCTCACGGTTTTTCCTGTCAGTCGAGTTGCAGCCAGTATAGTCTGACCGACGCGAAAACGAATGCTAACGCTTACTCTTCGCTTGCTCAAATGCGCACCGCAAGCGCATGGTTACGCCATGTGAGTGTACTACCGAAGTTGCCGGCGGCCGCTGGCAAATTCACGGCTGACAAAAGCCAGCCTGCTTACCCCAAGTACTGCCGCTACAGCCAGGCCGGTAAAAAGCGCAATCCAGACACCCCTGACCCCCGGAGAACTCCCGAACGAATCTGTGCGAGAAAGCCACCAGGCCAGCGGAAAACCCACACACCAGTAGGAGAACACCTGACACAGGGCAGGTATAAATGTGTCCTGATACCCTTTCAGCGCGATATTGCTGCCGATTTGCAAGCCATCCACCAGCAACTGAAAAGACACCAGCACCAGAATACTGGCCGCCATCGCGATCACCGCTGCATCCTCGGTAAATAACGACACCAGACCGGCACGCCCCAGATATAAGCCAAGACCACAAAGCATCATTAACAACAGTAGCAACCCCATGAATATCCAGCTTTGCGAGTACGCACCGTGAGGATTTTCGCGACCCAGCTCCTGACCAATTAAAATTGATGCGGCTTGCCCCAACGCGATTGGAAACACCAGGGCCATCATCGCTATGTTCAGTAGTATTTGATGAGTTGCCAGTTCAATTGTGCCCATTGGTGCAACCAGAAAACTGGAACTCGCAAAAAAACCTTCCTCGAGAGTAATGGCAACCGCCGCCGGCACACCCAATACCAACAATCGTTTTATGGTGATGAAATTTGGCCAGTCGATACGATCAAAGAGTACATAGGGTTTTAACTTTGGATGCAGTCGAGCAATAAGCACTGGCGCAAGCGTTTGCAGGATCACCACAAACAGGGTAGCGATCGCACAACCTTGCGCACCCAGTTTTGGAAAACCCGCCTTACCAAAGACAAACAAATAATCCAGCAACCCGTTTAAAAGCAGCGCGGCAATACTGACCCACATATTCAAGGCTGGATAGCCCAGCCCGTCAATGGTACTGCGCAAGCCCTGACCCGCGCCGACCAATGGTAGAGCAAACAGCACAATCAACAGGTAGCGATTAGTGATTTCCTGTACATCGGGTTCAAGGCCCAGCCAGTCCAGCAGGGGCAGTGAAAAGTACACGGCAACCGCGGCACATCCACCGACGACCAGACCCAACCATATCGATTGCCAGCAATCATGGCGCACCGAGTCTTTACGGTGAGCAGCCAGATGCCAGGATATGCGCGGCGCTACTACAGACATTAAGCCAACCAATAGCATTGTTGGCAGAAAGTAAATACCGGAGCCGATGGCGAGCGCGGCCAGATCTTTGGTACTGGCCAGACCTGTCATTAAAGTGTCTGTTACCGCAAGACCAATGAGCGCTGCCATGCTAATCATGATGGGCAAACCCAGAGCAAACAACTCGCGGGCATGATGCAACAGCAATTGCTTTG
>CAZNOB010000252.1:0-4398 GCA_964574535.1 uncultured Granulosicoccaceae bacterium
CAGCTGGGTGGCATGTATAAGGGTGATCGATCCCGTAAGGAAAACCTGGTGGGCTATGGTTTTCGATTACCGTCAGCGCTTGATAATCGTCCGCTGCGCTTTGATGAATTCGAACAATTATCGCCGCAGACGGTTTTTGTTTCTGCCACACCGGGTAACTATGAAAGCCAGCACACTGGCCAGGTGGTTGAGCAGCTGGTGCGTCCGACCGGACTGGTTGATCCGCAGATTGAAGTGCGTGATGTAACTACACAGGTAGATGATCTGCTGTCAGAAATTAATATTCGCGTTGCCAAAAACGAACGTGTGCTGGTGACCACTTTAACCAAGCGAATGGCAGAAGATTTAACCGATTATTTGGCTGATCACAATGTTCGTGTGCGTTACCTGCACAGTGATATCGATACCGTGGAGCGTACAGAAATCATACGTGACCTGCGGCTGGGTGAGTTTGATGTACTGGTGGGCATTAACCTGTTGCGAGAGGGGCTGGACATGCCTGAGGTGTCACTTGTGGCAATTCTAGATGCCGATAAAGAAGGTTTCCTGAGATCAGACCGGTCACTCATTCAAACCATCGGGCGGGCAGCCAGGAATTTGAACGGCCGTGCCATTTTATATGCTGATCGAGTTACTGATTCCATGAAGCGTGCGATTGAGGAAACGGAACGGCGCCGCGAAAAACAAGAACAGCACAATATCGAAAACGGAATTACGCCAAAGTCAATCAGCAAAAAAGTGCTGGATATCATGGAGGCCGGATCACCGGTTCCCGGATTGCGTAAAAAGGGGAATGCTCAGGAAGAAGACACTCGTGCATTTGCGGCACTGTCGCCGTCTGCCGCCTCGAAAAAGATTCGCGCGATGGAAAAAGAGATGTACCAGTTTGCCAAAGAGCTTGAATTCGAAAAAGCTGCCGCTTTGCGGGATCAAATTGAGGTGTTGCGCTCGGTGACTTTGGGGCCGAATCTGGTCTAGCGGCTTAGGACCGGTCACCTGATTTTACTTCAGCTTTGGGTTGACTTACAGTAAGCAGAATCAAATAGCAACCTCTGGTATGATATGAGCATTATCGGGCCGACGTATGGGCTTATTGATAATGCCAGCATCATCCTCAAATAACTGCACGTTGCAGGTATTCGAGGATGATGGGGAATTTTCGTTTGTTTTGATCGTCCAAATCCATTCAATTTGTAAAATCAGGAACCAAGAGGGACTAAACTGTGTTAGAAGCCTATCGGAAACATGTGGATGAACGCGCAGCGGAAGGTGTTGTCCCGCAACCACTTAATGCCTCGCAAACTGCTGACTTAATTGAGCTTTTAAAGGCACCGCCTGCGGGTGAAGAAGAATTTATCATGAACCTGCTGGAAGAAAGAATTCCTGCCGGTGTCGACGAGGCAGCCTATGTCAAAGCAGGTTTCCTGACAGCGATTATCAGTGGCGAGGCAAAATCTCCGCTGGTTGATCGCAAAAAAGCAGTAGAAATTCTGGGTACGATGCTTGGCGGTTACAATATTCAGCCAATGATCGCCGCGCTTGATGATGATGAGCTGGCCGAAACTGCCGTGGCCGGTTTATGTAAAACCCTGCTGATGTTTGATGCCTTCCATGACGTAAAAGATAAGATGGACAGCGGCAATCCGCACGCTAAAACCGTGATGGAATCCTGGGCCAACGCAGAGTGGTATCTGGCCAATGACGAAGTGCCCGATAAAGTCACTGTCACTGTTTTTAAAGTGCCTGGTGAAACCAATACCGATGATTTGTCGCCAGCGGTTGATGCCTGGTCGCGACCTGATATCCCGTTACATGCGCTGGCGTTCCATAAATTCCCGCGCGAAGGGTTTACTGATAAACCTCTCGAGAAAATAGAAGAGCTGAAAAAGCTGGGCCACCCGGTTGCGTATGTAGGTGATGTGGTTGGTACCGGTTCTTCACGAAAGTCAGCAACCAACAGCGTGCTGTGGCTGATGGGTAACGATATCCCGCATATCCCCAATCGACGCGAAGGCGGTTATGTACTGGGCGGTAAGATTGCACCGATCTTTTTTAACACCATGGAAGATGCCGGCGCTATGCCCATTGAAGTGGATGTTTCCAAATTGGCAATGGGTGATGTGATTGATATCTACCCGCACGACGGCAAAGTGTGTAAGCACGGTACGGATGAAGTGCTGGGTGAATTCGAGCATAAAACCGAAGTCATAATGGACGAAGTCCGAGCCAACGGGCGCATTCCACTGATTATTGGCAGAGGCCTGACTGATCGGGCTCGTGAAGCTTTGGGGCTTGGTCCTTCAGACGTTTTTGTGCGCCCTGGTGCGACAGAAGCGTCAACGAAAGGCTATACGCTGGCGCAGAAAATGGTCGGAAAGGCTTGTGGTGTTGAAGGTGTGCGAGCAGGTCAATATTGTGAGCCACTGATGACTACTGTCGGGTCGCAGGACACCACTGGTCCTATGACTCGTGATGAGCTGAAAGATCTGGCTTGTCTTGGTTTCTCTGCTGATCTTGTGATGCAGTCTTTTTGTCATACAGCAGCCTATCCAAAGCCGATTGATGTCGACACACACCATAATTTGCCAGACTTTATGATGACTCGTGGTGGTGTATCGCTCAACCCGGGTGACGGTATTATTCACAGCTGGTTAAACCGTATGTTATTGCCGGATACTGTGGGTACCGGTGGTGATTCGCATACGCGCTTTCCAATGGGTATCTCTTTTCCGGCGGGTTCCGGTCTGGTGGCGTTTGCCGCAGCAACCGGTGTGATGCCTCTGGATATGCCTGAGTCAGTACTGGTGCGCTTTAAAGGTGAAATGCAACCTGGCATTACACTGCGTGATCTGGTTAATGCCATTCCCTATGCTGCACTACAGCGCGGTTTGCTGACGGTTGAGAAGAAAGGTAAGAAAAACGTTTATTCCGGTCGTGTTGTCGAGATCGAAGGCTTGCCTGATCTTAAGCTTGAGCAGGCGTTTGAGCTGGCAGATGCCACCGCAGAGCGTTCATCTTCAGGCTGTACGGTGAAGCTAGATAAAGAACCCTACATTGAATACATCACTTCTAATGTGACACTCTTGCGATGGATGATTGAGCAGGGTTACGGCGAAGCCCGAACACTGGAACGACGTGCACGCAAGATGGAAGAGTGGCTGGCAAATCCGGTGCTGATGGAAGCAGATGCCGATGCAGAGTACTTTGAAATAATCGAAATTGATCTGAATGAAATCAAAGAACCACTGCTGGCCTGCCCGAATGATCCTGATGATGTGAAGCCTCTGTCAGAGATTGCCGGTGAAACCATCGATGAAGTCTTTATCGGCTCCTGCATGACTAACATTGGCCACTACCGTGCAGCAGGGCGCTTGATTGAAAAGTCGGGTACCTATCTGAACACCGTGTTGTGGATTGCGCCGCCTACACGAATGGATGAGCATCAGCTGAAAGAAGAGGGTTATTACAATATCTTTGGGGCTGCCGGAGCACGCCTTGAAATGCCGGGTTGTTCGTTGTGTATGGGTAATCAGGCTCGAGTGCGTCCCGGGGCAACAGTGGTATCAACCTCTACCCGTAACTTCCCGAACCGCCTTGGTAAAGATGCCAATGTGTATCTGGCCTCTGCGGAATTATCAGCGGTTGCAGCGGTACTCGGCAAGCTTCCAACAGTGGAAGAGTATATGTCCTATGCGAAGGAGCTGGATGCCATGGCACCAGAACTCTATCGCTACCTTAACTTCAACGAGATCCAGAATTTTCAGCAGGCTGCTGAGGAAACCAAGGTTAAGTTTAAGGATATTGCGGTCACGATTGCTGCTTGATTAGCACGCATTAGTAGTAGATCAAGGGGAGCCAATGGCTCCCCTTTTTTGTGGGCGATTATGTGTTTGCCTGGCATTGAGGTGATGATTCTGTTGTATGGCGGGTAGTGAGTTTGGATCATGCGGCTTCGGTAGTATCCAAAATTCGCTGATCGGAGATCGTCTCCCACGGGTTTGGGGCGTTGTGATATTGCTGTGGGAGGACGAAGGCGGAGGTGGCAGATCTGTATCGAAGTCGCGTTAGGTCTTTTGCCCGGCAACATCTAATAATCGCTATCACTCAATTATCCCTGATGGTACTGGCGGCTGATTGATGACTGCGCGATAATGATTTTTGCATTATCGCCAGTCACAGCAGGTGTCAGTCATGAAGACCGTATCATTCACCGTTAACGGAGAGGTTGCTTCTATTGAATTGGAGGAGCGTACTTTGCTGGCGGATGCGTTGCGTGACCATTGCCACCTGACAGGTACGCATATCGGTTGTGATACCAGTCAGTGCGGTTGCTGTACGATCACTATGGATGGCAGGGCAGTTAAATCCTGCAGCGTGCTTGCGGTACAGGCCGAAGGC
>CAZNOB010000252.1:4498-7210 GCA_964574535.1 uncultured Granulosicoccaceae bacterium
AAGAGGTGATATCTGATGGATCTGATGCGGCACGAAGATAAGCGTCTAATCACTGGCACCGGCAAATTTACTGCTGACTGGAACAAGGATGGTCAGTGTCATGTAGCGTTGGTGCGGTCAGTTCATGCACATGCAAAAATTACCAGGGTAGATACCAGCGCTGCGGAAAAAGCCAGTGGGGTATTGTTGGTTTTAACTGCCGCCGATGTGACTGCTGCGCGCTGCAACCCGATCCCGTCCGGCCCGGAAATAAAAGGCATCGATGATCAGGTCATACAAAAAGGTCCCATGCCAGTGCTGGCAATCGATCGCGTACGTTTTGTGGGTCAGGCCATCGCGATGGTTGTGGCAGAAACTGCGGGTGCTGCGCATGATGCCAGCGAGTTAGTTCAGGTGGATTATGAAGTTCTGCCAGTTGCTGCATCTGTAGAGCAGGCGTTGGCAGACGATGCGGTACAGCTGCATCCGAATGTTAAGGGTAATACCTGTTTGCAGTTTGACAATGGTGATCTGCAAGCTGTCGATGCGGCGTTCGCCAGTGCGGATAAAACCTCTGAGGTGACCATTAAGAGCCAGAGACTTTACGGCGCGCCCATGGAGCCGAAAGCAATACTGGTTCACCATGATACCGCTCGTGATATCACCGTTGTGCATACCCCGACACAGGGTATGTTGGGTATGCGGGCCTCGCTATCTGCGATCACCGGAATACCTGCTGAAAACCTGGAGATTGTCGCGCAGGATGTCGGTGGCTCATTTGGTTTGCGTGGTGGCCCCGGCCCTGAACACGCATTACTGGTGATCGCAGCACGTCGTTTGTTAAGACCGGTGAAGTGGGTGGCGCTGCGCTCTGAATTATTTACCAGTGAATGGCACGGGCGCAGCTTAACACTGGCCGGTTCTATTGCCATTGATCGTGATAATAAAATCACGGCGATTAAGTTTAACGATCACGTCGACCTTGGAGGCTATAACTGTTACTTCGGTGGATTCATTGGTACCAACAACCTGTCTGTGACCATGGGTGGCGCTTATCGTGTACCAGCCTTGTATATGAGATCAACGCTGGTGATGACCAATACGTCACCGGTGTCCGCGTATCGCGGAGCGGGGCGTCCGGATATCGCTTTTGCCATTGAGCGGCTTATTGACCAGGCGGTTACGGACCACGGTCTTGATCCTGTTGATTTTCGCCGCAGCAACTTTATTAAGAAAGAAGATTTCCCTTACACCACTGCAAACGGAACCGTTATTGACTGCGGAGATTTTAATTCGGTTCTTGATAAAGCCCTCGACCTGGCTGACTACCAAACCTTCAGTCAGCGCCGGCGTGCCTCACTGGCCAGCGGCAGGTTGCGCGGCATTGGCATTGGGTACTATGTCGAGAAATCCGGTGCCGGTGGCGCTCCAAAAGATGAAGTGTCCTGCCGTTTTAATGCAGATGGCACACTCACTTTATTTGCGGTGTCCGGGCCGTCAGGGCAAGGGCATGAGACCAGTTATGCACAGATTGTAGGTGAAGGGCTGGGCATTGACCCGCAGTTGATCAGTTATCAGGCGGGTAACCCCGGGCAATCGCTGGTGGGTAATGGTACGGGTGGTTCGCGATCCCTGTACGGTACGGGGTCGGCCTTTAAAAATCTGATTGATAATATTATTGCCGCGGCAACACCGGTTGCTGCCATACATCTGAATGTTAAGCCTGCAGATGTGGCCTACTCCGACGGGCAGTTCATGGGCAGAAACGGCGCAAAAGGGGTGAATCTGCTTTCACTTGCAGGCAAGCAATTTGAAAAAGGGCAGCTGGTGAAACACCCGTTTGATGTTTCGGCCGAAACCGTCACCGGTGCAAATTTTCCGAATGGTTGCCATATTGCAGAGGTTGAAATCGATCCGGAAACGGGTATTACTGAAGTGGTCAACTATAGTGCGATTGATGATCTGGGCAATGTTATTGCCCCGGAACTGGTGCGCGGTCAGGTTCATGGTGGTGTGGTGCAGGGGGCCGGTCAGGCTTTTTGCGAGGCGATTACCTATGATGATAACGGTCAGATGATGACAGGCAGCTTTATGGATTATGCAATGCCGCGAGCCGGCGCTGTGCAGCAACTGACTTCCGATACTTTTGCCGTACCCACTGAACTCAATGAACTGGGATCGAAGGGGGTGGGAGAATCCGGCTGTTCCGGATCACTGCCATCTTTTTCAAATGCAATGATGAATGCACTCAAGCATGCAGGCGTTGGAAGCATGGATATGCCATACACACCTCATCGGGTGTGGCAGCATCTACAACAAGCCCGGGTTGAACAATCTGCCTGAATAACGATCTGGGAGCTTGCGCGGCAGAAGTCTGCGTAGCGAGAACGTGCCATGGCGAGGGCGTTTTTACGATCATTTGAGGCGCATAGTTGTTCATACGTAACGAAAATGATCGATAAAAACGCACCGGCAGGGCGCGTTCGCAGTAGCAGGGGTTCTGCCGCGCAAGCTCCTAGCCCGGATTATTCATGAAATGGCGAGCATATCGCGCAGAGATTTGTTTTCACAGCGTATTTTCTTCTTGCGTTGAATACTTATTGATATTTACAAAAGAAAAAATTCGCTGTGGAATCAAAGATCAAGTGAGATGCCGTCAATTTCGTGAATAATCCGGGCTAGTTAGTGCCCATCCAGAAACAAGTGCTACTGCGAACCACTGAATGCACGCGA
>CAZNOB010000253.1:0-2400 GCA_964574535.1 uncultured Granulosicoccaceae bacterium
CTCTTGCAGATGCACAGCAAGGAGACCAAATTGAATTCAACCGAAACCTGTTTCAGTACCGTCAGGAAAATTCTGGACAATTTACCTGCCGACTGGGTGGAACTGACAACACACCGTCTGGATATCTATGACGAAGAACAGGCAAAAGCGCAATTCTTGCAGCAGTTGCACGCTTTGACTTCAACACCTGATTTTAATCCGAGCCTGCTGAATTCACTGCCAACCGCTTACGACTACACGCGCCTGGGTCACCCGCTATCGTGTATTCTGGAATGGGTAGTAGCACAAATCAATCAGTCGACATCAGAACAGGTCATTACCTTTTCCTCTACAACAATGCCTGTTCTTGCAATTTTGCGCAAAAATGCATTAAGCGGCACAGAAACCAAAGTGTTTTACAACACTGATTCGACCCCCGTAATTGACGGCGATAGATTGCAAAGCATCTATGGATATAAATTCGATTCACAAAAAATAGACAATGTAGCGCAGATCCCCAAACAACAGGATGCGACAGTAATATGGGTTACTGAATCGCCCTACCAAACGCCGCTAGAACCAAATAGTAATATCGATGCTGTTGTCAATATTCACCCACAATGTGGCAGCACCGTTATCATCCGAAATACCCAAATCACAGATATCGTTAAAGACCTGCAGCACGTAAGAAGACGCGAAACTATAGCTATGACGCCACGCGCTGCCTTGAACGTGTTGCACGAAATTGTTAACAATAAAACAATCCCTGTTGAAGTTTGCCCGCCTGAAAATCTTGACAAGGTATACGACAGCATTAAGGAAAACACTGGCAGCTCAGTGACACCGCTGATCGCATCCAGTGGACTGTCCATTCAGTACGCCATGATGATGGGGCTGGTCGAAGATGCCATGATTCATCACCCGGGCAAACCAATAAGCCTTATTATTCCACCTAATTGCTATGGAGGCACCAACGATCAGGCCAGGCGTATAGCAGCATTGGTGTCTGCGGTAGATATCGTCGATCTGTATGTCGACAACGGACAGGATCTGGTCAGCAGTCTGGATGTGGTACTAAACCAAGCTGCCAACAGCGATGCAGTACCCATCATCTTAGCCGAAATACCCACCAACCCCCGAGTAGAAGTGCCAGATATGGACAAGCTGGCGTCCGTATTGACTGCACAACGAAAGACGCCGCACAATACACTGGCCGTAGCACCAGTGTTTACTGTAGATCAAACGTTTTGCCCCAACATAAAACTGCTTCATCAAGAAAGCGTACTGGCCGATGTGAAGACTGTTTCGTATACCAGTGGGTCAAAATTCCCCAGCGGCGGACGTTGCAACAGTGGATTCTGCACAACAAACAAAGCAGCAAAATCAGCTCAGGCTCTGATCGAAAAGCATCTGCGTTTATCCGATAACAGCGCGACCGCCTTCCAGCTGAATACCATGGCTGAATTTATGCCATCAATGCCAGAGCGGATTGTACAAGCGTATACCAACACCAGGGCATTCGTTGATCATATAGAAAGTGTACTACCAGAGGCCAAAATAAATTTCATACCCCATGAGCTGGCTGACCGTGGTTTCACACCATCCGTATTTTCGCTGGACCTGCCCGCTGCAGGAGCAACGACCGACGAGTACAAAGAGAACGCCAGGCTACTCAATGTGAAGCTAATCGAACACATGGTCGACAAACTACCGGCACACTGCAAACACTGTGTAAGCTACGGCCAGCTTAAGGGCAGCTACTGGACCATTCCGGCTACCTCGACCCAGGGCACTACGAAAGAAAATGACAAAGACTATATCGTGCGAGTGGCGATAGCGCCGGATATCGACATGGTGAAACTATGCGAAACTTTCGATCAGTTTTGCGAGAGCGAGAACCTCTCATAGCTACCGGGTCGACTGTAATTTTGATAAGGCAGCTGGAAGCCGCAGTCGCCAAAGCTGCGTTGCCCCTTGTTGATCAATATCAGGTTCAACGCAGACCCTGCGCAGTAGAAGTCTGCATAGCGAGAACTTGCCATGGCGAGGGGCCCTGTCTTATTTAATGATGGTACGATCATTTGGGCGAATAGTTGTTCAGTTGTCCCGTAAATGATCGATTATTCCTATCACCTTTGGCGCATCGCCAAGGCGCGTTTGCAGTGGCAGAGTTCTGCCGTGCAGACTTTCATCTAACAAATTCAAAAGTGTCTGGCTTTTAGTATTGAGATATTCCTGGCAACATACAAAGCCATCCAGCAAGAACGATAAACAAACGCAAAGCGCTTGTTTTCGCCCTTGAACTACCCGCATTTAATCAGTTTTGAGAGTGATTGTGGAAGTGGGTCGACGCGCGATAGATGGCGCAAAGAGCGCTGTCAACCATGGATGGCTAGCGCTATCCACTTGCGCGATCACTCT
>CAZNOB010000253.1:2500-7176 GCA_964574535.1 uncultured Granulosicoccaceae bacterium
CGATCACTCTCGATCTTTAGCAAATATTAATAGTTATCAGGCGCAAGACGTAAATTCACTGCTGAAAAAATCGCTTCGCTATACGCACTCAATTTCATGAATAATCCGGACTAAAAAGCTGCAGATTGCCGGACGGATTTAGTCCATAGCAACAATTATTTAACACGAGAAATCAAACCATTATAAATTTGTTATATATAAAATTGTGAAAGAGTCGCATCACACACAAAAGCCGCTGAATATGAGGGAAAAAAGTAAAAAATCCCGGCAAATTGCCGTAACTCACTTTCATGATATCGAAAGGCTTCACATTAATAGAACTACTGATAACTTTAGCTATTGTTTCAATTTTGGGGGTAATCGCTGCACCCGGGTATGGGCAATATCTGCATACCAGCCACGTAAAGACCGCCCAGGGCGACCTCAGAATACTGGCCAGTCTTTTCGAGAAAAGATATCAACGAGTAATAAGCTATCCAACGACTACGCTGGCAAACACCGCAGCGCTGGAGCAGGTATTTCCTGCATTCAATCCAGCCAGTAACAAAGACACATTTACTTTCTCGAGTCTTGATGCCAGCAACTTGACGTATACCATAAGGGCCACCGGTATTTCCGGTGCTCTGAGCGGATGCGTAATTTCATTAAACCACAGCGGAGCTAAATCAATCACGAATTGCGACAAGATCGCCGATGCGGGCGAATGGCTGTGAAACAACAATCATGCAGCGGGTTTACTCTTGTCGAGATGATGATCGTGATCCTGATCGTCGGAGTTCTTGCAGGTATCTCTACTCCACTCGGGGTGCACTGGATAAACAACGCAAAGATCTCTTTCGTGTCCGGAGAGTTGTCTCATGGCATTGGTAAGGCCATGGGCTCTGCGTTACGAAATCCGGCCTCGGCTGGAACT
Organism: uncultured Granulosicoccaceae bacterium; assembly: GCA_964574535.1. Taxonomy (GTDB): domain Bacteria; phylum Pseudomonadota; class Gammaproteobacteria; order Granulosicoccales; family Granulosicoccaceae. The sequence continues at coordinate 3,414 of CAZNOB010000253.1, forward strand.
GATCAACCTGCCTCCGCTCTTTGTATCTCAAACACGTCGTTGCTACAGGTGGTTGAACGAACATCGACTACCGCGCCAGCATGTTCGCCAGTCTCCGGGAAAATAATCTGGGAGGCTTCGCTAGATGACAAGGTATCGATTACAAGTAACAGCACTGCCGTGAGCTGTATGTGCTTCACTCCCAGGACTTTACTGACAACTACAAATTGTTCCAGCTGCCTTACTGAAAACAGGGTTAATGTAAGCATAGGGGATAAAAATGAATCACTGTTCATCCATTAGAAGACAAAACGGCGTCTCGTTGATTGAAGCTATTATCTCTCTGTTGCTGGTCGGCTTGCTGAGCCAGGGGGCTGTCAATCTGACCACCCGGGCAACCGCTGCACACACCGAGCAACAACTACTTGACCTGACGGTCAATCAAATGCGTTCGAGTTTGATATCGAATATGGATATATGCACGACCGCCCCGATCATACAGCTACCGAACAATCAATCCGTCACAACCAGCGTACAAGGTTGCAACTCGACTATGACCGTTACTATTGATGGTATTCCCGTGAACAATATTCCACGACCGATCACGCTCTCGATCAATCTGCCAGAGTTCGGCGCACAAGTCGTCGATGACGTGTTAGTCGGTGGTCAGGTGGTGGTTGGCGGCACCTGGGAATCTCATCAATGACAAAGGCTGGAGTTAAAAGCTACAAAGCACAGACTGGCTTGAGCCTGATCAACGTCCTGGTGGCATTGAACATATCAATTCTGTGCGCTATTGCAAGTATGACACTGTACACAAATCACCAGGTGGCCGCCGACGATGTCCGCGATCTCGGTACTATCAATCAACAAGTGGCATTGGCGATGCTGGTGCTGCAAAAGGAAGTTTCATCGGCTGGTTTTGGTATCGAGGACGCCGACGCCACTAACGCTGCGGTGGTCAATTCCGGGGGGGGTGGTGCAGCATCTGGCGAGACCAGGCTACTGTGGCGCTATATGGAAAACGGAACCACTACTTGCAGAGGTGTACGCGAGGTTCAACAGACAATCGATACCATCGACTATCGCGTACTGAGCATTGTTGAATCAATCAGTGATTGTGACGGATCATCGGCACTGGCATCTTTGGCGTGGGATACTGAACGCGGCATTATCGGGCAGTGGAAAATCAGCAATGATTTGGCTTCGTATTTGACTACCAATGGCACGTTGTTCAGTTTTCAATTGGCTCCCGCAAGTTGTGCTCCCTTCGGTATGGGCGCACCGTCTGCTCATGTGGCAGCTACGATTAATGCACCCAGCCTTGCAGAGATAAACGGCGTTATTGGCAATACAAACACTGCAACTATTTGTCTCCTCAATATGACATCCAGCTGATAGAGACCATGTGAGCATGCGCAATACTGTGAACCGGTACTCCACCCAACGTGGAGTTGCTTCCATCATTTTTATCCTGCTGGTTAGTCTAGCGATCACTGCAACTTCCACAGGCGTTATTCAGACGCTGCGCAAGAATCAGGAGGTGAGCATTGCGACAAACGCAATCACACATGCCGAAACCGGTACGTGGGCCGCTGCAGAGGCATTCCGTATCTACCTGGAGTCAATCAACCAGTTATCGCTAGTCGCACTCGGTGGCGATCTTCCTATTACAATGGAAGCGCGATACGGATCGCTCGCCGCTGAAAATATCACGGTGCAAGACATGGGAAACCAGGTTCACCGCGTGTCGGCAACCATCACTAATGCTCATGCAGCCGCAAGATCCACATCGGCGCTGGACATCGTATACGAGGTAGACTTAAACGGCGGTGCAGCGGAAGTGCAACCACCCTCAGCCAGGTTCAATGACAGTCTGCAGATCAATGGTGGTATTGAACTCACCAACAACGGCGATCCGGTGGATCTTGTTGTCATCGGAGATGTGGTCTTGGGTGGAGTCAGTGTCAACCCGATAAACCAAATCAGTGCAACTGGCAGAGTTGAACTCAACAGCTCGGTAACCGTCAACAAAATTTTTGCTGAGGACGAGGTTGTGCTGAATAGCTCTACCGTTAATATTGTGCAATCACTGGGCAAAGTGACAACCACCGGAGGCACTTCGGTTGAAGAAATATGGAGCAATGACGACGTACTGATCAAGTCCAGTGGCCGTTTCGAAAAAATTCACAGTTTAAAAAACATCGAAATTGACAGCGGTGGTGCCGGACAGGGTCTGCTGAACGCCGCTGAAAACATTAATTTAAAAAACTCCGGAGGAGTTGATTCGGTCGAGGCAATTGGTGATGTTTCTATCAATTGGGGGTTTACTGTTGATTCTGTCATTACAGAAGGCGATATTACTTGCCCGGGCACAAGCTGGACAAATACATCTCTGCTTAGCGCTAACGGCACTGTCACAAATTGCCCTGGTTCGGACGGCGCTACACGTACTGTAGAACAGGGAGCAAATAACTCAGTGGCTACGATGGCCCCCATTACAGCACGAAATTTTTCTGCGGAGACAATCGACGTCTGGGAACTCAAGGACGCAGCTAATTATTTTGTCTGGTACGACAGCACATCAAACCGAATTAAAGTGAAAGTCAATGGCATCGAACAAATGACCGATGGCGCTACTTTGACCCTCGGTGACTACAGTTCTAACGGTAGTATACCTCCGTACTACGACTACCTGTGTGAATCGGTAAACAGCTCAGGCGTTTGCACCGCACCTACTGTTCCTTCGGCTCCACTTTGTTTTGGAGAGTCACTTTGGAATCGCTGCATCAGTTACAATACCGGATCCAAAACGTTCACACTAAACCCTAATCAGACGGCACCTGGAATTATTTTTTTTGATGGCAACGTCAATTTGATGAACGGCCACGGGGTGTCGACAATCCTTGCGAGTGGCCACATCACGACCAACGGATCATACAGGCAATGGGCTATTAATTTCGGGGGCTATGAAAAAATCTGCGAGGCCAATGCAGATCACATTGTATCGGCTGCCAGAGCTCGATACACCGCTTCATTCTCCAAACACTTCCCAACGCTACACTGCGATGTCGCAAACTCAGACTATGTACCATCACAAACAGGGAATATCGGTCTTGCTGCCGGAGGTGTGAACCCGGACCTCACGGTCAACTCTTCAGGCGACTACACTGGCGGTAATATTACGCTGGGCGCCACCACTGATATCGTCGGTGCTGTTCTCGCCGGCAATATTTTCAAAACAAACGGGACTACCAACATCCATGGCGGTATCAGTGCTGGCTCTTTTGGGGATATAGGAGGTGACCATTCTTTGGGCGGTAAAACCACTATCGATTTCAGTAGCACAGAAGATTTTGATGGTAATGATATCCCCGTTGTCGGTAATACCCCGCAAGTTACCGCGGTCCCGGTAGCCGAAATCCTGTGGGCCAGATCATTGTAATTGGTGAAAAACACTTTATCTTACTGATAGCGACATTCGGTTTTACCAGTCCCACGACAGAAAATGTCGATGCCAGTTGGTAATTGCCAGCATCGATCCGGCGTGGCGGAACCTCTGTTACTGCTACTGCAAACGCGCCCTGACGGTACGCCAAAGGTGACAAGAATAATCGATCATTTGCGTTACGTATGAACAACTATGCGCCTCGAATGATCGTACTATCATAAGGCAACGGCCCTCGCCATGGTACGTTCTCGCTACGCATACTTCTAATGCGCAGACTTTCATCTAACAAACGCACAAGAGTCTGATTGTTAGTGTCGAGATATTTTCGGCAAC
>CAZNOB010000254.1:0-2662 GCA_964574535.1 uncultured Granulosicoccaceae bacterium
CGTATGACTGGTCTGTCCTCTGATTTACTGTCGTCTGAATTTCTTGCCCAGCCTCTTAACTTTTGTCTTTTGAAAAGCGAATCCGTCTGAACGGAATTCGTTTTCGGTGTTTTCAAAAATGAAGGCTCACTGGCCGAGAATCTCTCTGATGTGACTCATTCGCAATTTTTTCAAGACCGGTTTCCCATCCAATGTGACGGGGTGCTGACTAATTGAATGTCGGCAGAAGAGTATACCTTTTCAGCGCGTTCTACTGCCCGGCCGAGCATGACTTTTGCACCGTGGTTATGTACTGGAGCCTGGTCTCGACAAGGGAGTATGAATGAATGGCTGGAGTTGAGGGAGTAGGTAGCCTGCTGAATAAGGGACTCCTGCTGTCATTTATAAAGCTGATGCTGGTGATTGCCGTAACGGTCGGTGCCAGCGTGGGTGTAGTTGCGCAGGAAACAGGTCTGATTGATCGGCCTGAGAATACTACCTGCCGAGCCTTTGGTCAGTTCGAAGATGACGGCGTAGTCGGCTTTCAGGAGGTAAGCGATAGTATTTCGGGTCGCAAGATAGTGGATTTACGATTCTTCCCCGAGACGCCAACTGCCGCTGCTCTGGTTTCCAATGGCGGTGCCATCTATCGCTACGAATATGCCGAAGACTCTGATGGTGTCAGCCGTCTGCAAGAGCAGAATATGATGCTCGACATCACTGAAGACGTTGCGCGAACTTTCGATGGAGCCTCGTCATCCGAGATGGGATTATTAGGCTTTACTTTTGACCCCGATTTTCAGAGTACCGGGTTTGCCTACGTTTACTACAGCGCGGTTGGTACGACGGAAGGTAGTAAATATGAAGCAAGGTTGTCGAGGTTCCAAAGCACTGATGGAGGTGAAACGCTTGAGCGGGAAACTGAACAGGTTTTGTTGAGGCTGGACCATTCAGCCCGGCCCAACCACTGGGGGGGAAGTCTGCAGTTTGATGCCAATGGATATCTGTATGTGACTTTGGGCGATGCCGCAGTGCCTGAAAATTCACAGGACATGAATATTCTACACGGTAAGGTGCTAAGACTGGATGTATCGGGAGATCTTCCCTATGCGATACCACCGGATAACCCGTTTATCGACGTAGCTGGTGTTCGACCCGAGATATATGCAATTGGTTTTAGAAATCCGTGGAGGGCGAGTTTTGACAAAGAAACCGGTGAGTATTGGCTTGGTGATGTCGGCCATGTCTCGTGGGAAGAGATAAATCTGGTTGAAAAAGGTTTAAATTATGGCTGGCCAATTGTTGAGGGCCCTGACTGTTTTGAATCGGTTTCATGCGTTACTGACGGGCTGGAGCCTGCAAAGACATTTTTAAGCCACGATGCGGAGACTTCTGCAATTATCGGTGGATACGTCTATCGTGGTACGGAGCTGGAGTTCCTGCGGGGTATCTATGTTTTTGGAGACGTTTCTACCGGGAATATTTGGGGATACTCAGCGTCAGCGGGTACGCCAACTACAGTGCTGCTGGCGAATGCGGGCTCGGGGGTCTTTTCATTCGCTGAAGATGCTGATGGAGAGTTGTACGTAGTCGGCAGGCATGCCGTAAAAAAGATTGTCGCACCCAATGTGTTGTTTAAATCTGTATTACCCGCCACGCTCAGTGACACCGGATGCTTTGATGTTGATAACCCAATGGTCGCCGCGCCTGGTCTGATTCCCTATGATGTGAATTCTCCGTTGTGGTCGGATGGTGCCGAGAAGCGCCGTTGGTTTGCGATGGCTGATTGGGATCGAAGCGATACACGTATTGAAATTCAGGATAATGGTGACTGGAATTTTCCGGAAGGTTCCGTGCTGGTCAAGTCTTTTGCGCTTGAAGGAGTCATGCTGGAAACAAGGTTTTTGGTCAGAAACCTGGATGGGGACTGGATAGGATATTCGTACAAATGGGACGACACTCAGACTGATGCCACGTTGGCAGATAAAGAGGGAGAAATCATAAGCGTACTTGGTAAGGAATGGTCTGTCCCCAGTCGCACCGAGTGTTTTGTTTGCCACACAGATACCGCTGGAATCAGTCTTGGACTTGAAACAGGTCAGCTAAATCGGGACTTCAACTACCTGTCGTCCGGGGTAGAAGCTAATCAAATATTTACGCTTTTTCATATCGACATGCTGGCTGATCAACCCCACTTTACACGTAAACTGCCAGATCCTCTGGATCCGGATTCCGGCTCGCTGGAAGAGCGTGCCAGGTCTTATTTACATGCAAACTGCGCTATGTGTCATTTACCAGACGGGGATGGTCAGGGCAGGATGGATTTTCGGTATCAGACGGAATTGGAGTTTGCCAATATCATCAACGAACCCCCGTCCCAGACCGGGCTTGGTTTAGAAGACTCTCGTATTGTCGTTCCCGGATCTCCGGAAAGATCGGTGCTTGTGCATCGCATTGGAGTTCGAGGTGATAACCAAATGCCACCACTCGGAACCGCATTGGTAGATCCTCAGGGTGAGGCGCTATTAACTGAGTGGGTACTATGGCGCGGGGTTGTAGCGGAAGCAGAGGCTTTAGCGGAAGCAGAAGCTTTAGCAGAAGCAGAGGCTTTGGCGGAAGCAGAGGCTTTGGCGGAAGCAGAGGCTTTAGCGGAAGCAGAGGCTTTAGCGGAAGCAGAGGCTTT
>CAZNOB010000254.1:2762-4991 GCA_964574535.1 uncultured Granulosicoccaceae bacterium
AGGCATTGGCGGAAGCAGAAGCTTTAGCGGAAGCAGAGGCATTGGCGGAAGCAGAAGCTTTAGCGGAAGCAGAAGCATTGGCGGAAGCAGAGGCATTAGCAGAAGCAGAAGCAGCGGTTTTAGCGGTAGCAGAAGCTCTGGCGGAAGCAGAAGCCCTGGCGGAAGCAGAAGCCCTGGCTCTGGCAGAAACTAATAATGAACCGGAGACAGAACCAACTATTGAGGCGGCTTTAGATAACGATACGCCCGTCCTTACGACCGGCACAGGCTCGAGCAGCTGGTTGATCCTGTTTCTTTTTCTAATAAAACTGAGGCAGGACAGAGGCCTGTGTCGCAGAAACTTATCTACTGCGAACGCACACTGATGGCGCGTTTTCTTCGATCACTAGGGTGGGGTGACGATACTAATGCTGCTTAAATATCGAACTCTCGTTTAAGAAAGCAAGGGCGCTCGCGACGCAAATTCCACCGCACAAGCTTTAATCTAACAAAGGTTATGAGTGTCCGACTTTCTGTTTGAGTATTTTCGGCAATCTATAAAAGCCGTCCAGAAAGCACAATAAACAGATGGAGGATGCAAGGCGTTGCTCGCCCTTTCGCTCTACCCGCGTTTAAGCACTATCAAAATACAGCAAGGCACCCGAAGAGCTGAGTAGTCGCAAAGACATTTTATTTACTTTTCGTGTTTTGAAAAGTGACTCCGTCTGAAGGGGGCGTCCTGTTTGGTTATCTCAAAATAAAGCCCCCGGCAGGGATGTCCTGCTTACGCGATGGCGCACCACCCGCCGGGGTTATGGTCAGCTATTACTCGCCTGAATAGAAGCAATAAAACAAGCCATCGCCGCCAGTTCTTGGCAGAGCTTCCGCGCTACAGCCGGCAGAGCCGTGCGCTGAGTTCCACGACAGCATATGTCGGTCATCGCTTAAACCCACGAGATCGTGATGCCCGACAATTGCAGAGCCTTCGCCACTGCTTGTCCAGCCAGAGCAGGTGGTGTCGCCGCCAGCTGTTGAATATTCTCCCTGCGGGGTAGAGCCTGTAAGGATATCGTGACGGTTTGGCGTTTCACCGCGTCCGTTAACAGGGTTGCCGTTCTCATCCAATCCGTTCGCTTTATTAATTGCATTGGCTCCGGAGTGAAGTTCATCAACGTTATTGGCGATCAATACCCCTTTGGCATTGTGCCATGGACCAGCGCCTATACGACTCCGTGCGTCGACGCCAGAAATTACTTTCGGCCGATCACCGGAGCGATCAATTGTTGCGTTCACGCTAAGATAGGCTTTCCAGCCGGATTTATCTGATCCCGCTGCTTTTGCCAACGCGCTGCAGTGTGCATCAGCACCTTCAAGTCCACCAAGGTCACCACCATTGCCGGGACCAGCGCTGGTGATAAAGAAAGTCATGTCAGAATCTTGTGCCAGGGCGTAAGCAGAATAGCCGGCAACCGCCAGAGCGATGGTCATCGCACCAGCCGTGAATATTTTTCGTGTAGCAGAATTGTTACGATTGTTCATTGATGTGTAGTGTTCCTTTGGTGTGAAAGGTATTAGGTGAAATTCAATGTACCGCAGAAGTTTGCTGTTGTAATTACACCTGAACTATTGTCATTCGACCCGCATAGCCTATACCGCTAACGCTTGCTTTGGCTAGTTACCAGAGCCGCGAAAGTGTCGAAGCATTTGATTGTTATGTGGTGCGAGTAAAAATTGCCGGTTGATAAAATCGGGTATCCCCAGTACCCAGTGACATTGGTATGGTTCATAAGTTTCAGTACGACGGCGGAAATTTCAATCGTCGTAGAAGCACGATGCGCAGAAGGAGAAACAATGACCTCACTGCACTGGCAAGGTCAGGGAGTTTACGATCAGGCGAGCGGTGCGCTGACCCGCAACTAACCGGACATCCCAGCCGGTGGTCTTCATTTTTGAATCCCGAAAGATCAAAAACGAACAGGGTGGTCAAGAACTTCAATGCTTGCGTCCCAAAGTGGCCTGAACTGAAGTTCGCGGGCTGCGGACGAAAATATTCATTAAATATACTTTAAAAATAGTATAAAACCTGAATCACCGGTTCGCCTTGTGAATATTGCAGGCCAGGCGCGTCGCAGAGTTTTTAAAGATCTTGCGCGCATGCGTATCCAGACGCCCACGCCCATTGAAAATTAAAACCTCCCAGGTGGCCGGTGACATCGACCACTTCGCCAATGAAGTACAAGCCCGGTTGTG
>CAZNOB010000254.1:5091-7157 GCA_964574535.1 uncultured Granulosicoccaceae bacterium
CCCAGGTGGCCGGTGACATCGACCACTTCGCCAATGAAGTACAAGCCCGGTTGTGATTGAGATTCCATTGTTTTTGATGATAGTCCGTCGGTGTTTACTCCACCCAGAGTTACTTCGGCCGTTTTATAGCCTTCAGTGCCGGCGGGTATAATTTCCCAGTGGTGTAGCTTGCGAGCTACTTCTTGAAGATCTGCATGGCTGCAATCGGCCAGAGATTTGTTCTTTTTTGTATCCCACCACAGTGTTTCAAGTTCCAGGACCAGATTTTTTGGCAGGTGTTGATTCAATATTGTTCTGATCAGGCTTTTGGGGGTTTCACGTTTGGCATTGATGAGCAATGATTCAGTATCGATGTCGGGTAACAGGTTGACTGAAATGCCCTGGCCGGGTTCCCAATAGTTTGATATTTGTAAAACCACAGGGCCGCTTAAACCACGATGAGTAAATAGTAGTGCTTCGCTAAATTCGGTGTTGCCAAAGCGCAGGGTTGCGTCAACAGCGTTTCCGGATAACCGTGCAAACATTTCTTTCAGCTCTCCGGAAAACGTATAGGGTACCAGGCTGGCGCGCAGTGGAGACACCTGCATATTGAATTGTTCGGCAATCTCATAGCCGAAGGGGGTGGTTCCCATACTCGGGATTGACAAGCCACCGGTTGCAACCACCAGTGAATCGGCAGACAGGCTGCCGGATGATGTTGTTAGCTGGTATTGTTGATCTTTAAATTCGATAGCGGTGATATCACACTTTGTGCTTACTTCAGCGCCTGCTTTAGCGCATTCGTCTAACAACATATTGAGGATATCTTTGGCTTTATTGTCGCAGAATAGTTGACCATGCTTGCGCTCGTGGTAAGGGATATTGTGCTCGATGACTTTACCGATAAAATCCCATGCACCGTAACGTTTAAGCGCTGACTTGACGAAATGTGGATTACCACAGATAAAATTGTCTGCGGTGACGTGCAGGTTGGTGAAGTTACAGCGCCCGCCACCAGACATCAAAATTTTCCGACCCGATTTATTACTGCGTTCCAGCACGCGGACTTGTTTACCACGTGCAGCAGCGTGCCACGCACACATCAGGCCGGCAGCTCCGCCACCCAGAATCAGGGCGTCATAGTGTTGATACACGGATAAGATCCAAAGTCGAAAAACCAGCGCAATTGTAACGGGTTTATGGTAGCTAACGTAGCGGTGGTTTGACTTGTGTTGACAGAGCTTGCAACGAGTAGCGATCACAGTAATGATATCGGCTATTTCGAATACCAACACTAAAAGGGTAAACAGATGGATGTCTCAGGCAAGAAAGCAATTGTATTTGGTGGTACCTCAGGGATAGGCCTGTCTGCCGCGAAGCAGCTGGCGGCACTTGGAGCAAATGTTATTGCTATTAGTCGTGAGCCTGACAAGGCCGGAGACGTGCCTGCGGGTATCACGCTGGCCAAGTGTGATGTTCGTGATCGTGAAGCGATGCAGACGTTTTTTGCCGAGCACGCCCCGTTTGAAATATTGATCAGTGCCGCTACTGGCGGCGATCGAGCGATTGGACCCTTCCTTGAGATGGATTTAGATGGCTACCAAGCCTCTTTTGATAAGCTGTGGGGCTACGCTAATGTGGTGCGCTTTGGTGCGGAGCATCTCTCTGAAGACGGATCCATTGTGCTGGTGAGCGGATCTCCGGCAAGAAAGTGCAAGCCAGGGCAGGTATCGCTGTCTTCGGTGGGTGGTGCAATCGAGGCACTGGCGCGCGCAGTTGCCCCCGAAATTGCGCCAAAGCGGATCAATGTGGTGTCACCGGGGCAAATTGATACTCCCATGGTTGCGCTGCAAGGCGCCGAGCGTGACGCGTTGTATAAGAAACTTACTGCAAACCATCTGATTCCACGTGCAGGTCATCCGGATGAAGTCGCCCAGGCGATCGTGTTTATGGTGCAAAATGATTTTGTGACCGGCACTACCATAGATGTGGACGGCGGATTGTTGTTGTCTTAGCCTGGAATTCTGCCCGGTGGGCGGTGCGTTGCTAACAGGACATCCCTGCCGGGGGCCTTCATTTTTGAAAAG
>CAZNOB010000255.1:0-7127 GCA_964574535.1 uncultured Granulosicoccaceae bacterium
TGGTTGATTCATTTATCGAGTCAGGTAACAAGCCACAGTGGATGGTGATGTCGGTTTTGCCAGTTCTGCCGCCGGATCTTCGACCGTTGGTACCACTTGATGGCGGTCGCTTTGCAACCTCGGATCTCAATGATTTGTATCGCCGGGTGATTAACCGTAATAACCGCTTGCGTCGACTGCTTGAATTGAATGCCCCGGACATCATCGTTCGAAACGAAAAACGAATGTTGCAGGAATCTGTAGATGCATTGCTTGATAACGGCCGACGCGGTCGTGCTATTACCGGCAGTAACAAGCGTCCACTGAAATCCCTTGCCGATATGATTAAAGGTAAGCAGGGTCGTTTCCGTCAGAACCTTCTGGGTAAGCGAGTAGACTACTCAGGACGTTCAGTTATTGTATGTGGCCCGACCCTCAAGTTACATCAAACCGGCTTGCCAAAGAAAATGGCACTGGAGTTATTCAAGCCATTTATTTTCAGCAAGCTGCAGTTACGCGGTATGGCGACCACGATCAAAGCAGCCAAGAAGATGGTTGAGCGTGAAGGTCCCGAGGTATGGGACATTCTTGAGGAGGTCATTCGTGAGCACCCGGTACTTTTAAACCGTGCACCGACCCTTCATCGCCTTGGCATTCAGGCATTCGAGCCGGTATTGATTGAAGGTAAAGCGATTCAGTTGCATCCGTTAGTGTGTGCAGCGTTCAACGCTGACTTTGACGGCGACCAAATGGCAGTTCACGTACCGCTATCGATAGAGGCGCAACTGGAATCCCGTGCGTTGATGATGTCGACCAACAATATACTGTCGCCAGCAAATGGTGAGCCGATCATTGTGCCTTCGCAGGATATCGTCCTTGGTCTGTATTACATCTCCAGGGAAGATGTACGTGCAAAAGGTCAGGGCATGGCATTCAGTTCGGTTGATGAAGTCGAACGAGCCTTGCTCAACAATATTGTCGGTATAGGTGCCAAAATCACCTGCCGGGTACGAGACTTACAGCCGCAGGAAGATGGTGAAGTAGTGTCTGTTCCAAGGCGGGTCGAGACAACTGTAGGTCGCGCTATCTTGTCTGAAGTATTGCCAAGTGGATTGCCATTTGATTTGGTTAACTGTGATTTGACCAAGAAAAATATCTCTCGCCTGATCAATGCCTGTTACCGCAATGTCGGTTTAAAGGACACGGTAATATTTGTTGATCAGCTTATGTACACCGGATTTCGCTTTGCAACTCGCGCCGGCGTTTCTATTGGTGTGGAAGACATGGTTATCCCGCGTGACAAGCATGACATCATTGCCGGTGCTGAATCTGAAGTTCGCGAAATCGAAGAACAGTATTCTTCCGGTTTGGTGACGCAAGGTGAGCGTTATAACAAGGTGGTTGATATCTGGTCGAAAGCCAATGACCAGGTTGCCGGCTCGATGCTTTCGAAGCTTGGTAAAGAAACTGTTGTTGATCTGGAAGGTAAAGAACAGGAGCAGTCTTCATTTAACTCAATTTATATGATGTCTGACTCAGGTGCGCGAGGCTCGGCAGCACAGATCAGACAATTAGCCGGAATGCGTGGACTGATGGCCAAGCCGGACGGCTCAATTATCGAAACGCCGATCACGGCGAACTTCCGCGAGGGGCTGAATGTACTTCAGTACTTTATTTCTACTCACGGTGCTCGAAAAGGTTTGGCGGATACCGCGCTGAAAACAGCGAACTCAGGTTATCTGACACGGCGTCTGGTAGATGTCGCTCAGGATCTTGTTGTCACCGAATACGACTGCGGCACTGAAGCAGGGATCACTATGACGCCAGTCATTGAAGGTGGCGATGTTGTTGAGCCGCTTAGCGAACGAGTACTCGGTCGTGTCACTGCCAGTCCTGTTTTTAAAGCCGGCACCGAGGAAGTCGTGGTCGAGGCAGGCGTGCTGCTTGATGAAAAACTGGTCGATCTGCTTGAAGAGAGCAGTGTTGATGAAGTACTGGTTCGATCTGCAATTGCCTGTGAGACAAGCTTCGGTGTGTGTTCTATGTGCTACGGCCGTGATTTGGCTCGTGGTCATATGATCAACAACGGTGAGGCCGTTGGTGTGATGGCGGCGCAATCCATTGGTGAGCCGGGTACCCAGCTCACCATGCGTACGTTCCACATTGGTGGTGCGGCGAGTCGAGCAGCGGCGGCAAGCTCGGTCGAAGTTAAAGCGGCGGGTTCAATCCGTTTGCACAATATGAAGCACGTGATGAACCCGAAGGGAGAGCTGATTGTTGTTTCTCGCTCAGGTGAGATTGGCCTGGTAGACGAAAGTGGGCGCGAGCGTGAGCGCTATAAGGTGCCATATGGTGCAGCAATTATCGCGGAAGAAGGAGCTAAAGTAGCTGCAGGTGCAACCATTGCTCTGTGGGATCCGCACATGCACCCGATCGTTACTGAAGTGGCGGGTATTGCGAGGTTCTCTGACTTCGTCGATGGTGTCACTGTCAATACAGAAACTGATGAACTGACCGGCGTATCGTCTATCGTTGTTACTGACCCCAAACAGCGGTCAGTTGGCAAGGACAAAGATTTACGTCCCATGGTGCAGTTGGTGGATAAGTCGGGCGAAGAACTCTGCTATGCAGGTACATCGATACCTGCGAACTATTTGCTGCCTGCGGGTGCGACCGTTAGCCTCACCGATGAAGAAGAAATCGCGGTAGGTGACGTCATCGCTAGAATTCCACAGGAATCTACCAAGAACCGTGATATCACGGGTGGTTTGCCACGTGTTGCTGATCTATTTGAAGCGCGTAAACCAAAAGAGCCCGCTATTCTCGCGGAACGTACCGGTACGGTCAGTTTTGGTAAGGAAACCAAAGGTAAGCAGCGTTTGGTGATTACCGGCCCTAATGAAGAGCGTCATGAAGAACTGATTCCAAAGTGGCGGCATATCAATGTGTTTGAAGGTGAACAGGTTGAGATAGGTGAAACTATCGCTGATGGTGAGCCGAATCCACAGGATATTCTGCGACTGAAAGGCATCGAAGCGCTTGCTGCGTACCTGGTCAAGGAAATTCAGGATGTATACCGTCTACAGGGTGTGAAGATCAACGACAAACACATTGAAGTGATTGTTCGTCAAATGCTGCGCAAAGTGGATATCACAGAATCTGGTGACTCTAACTTTCTGGCAGGTGAGCAAATTGAGTTTGCCGAAGCTAAAGAAGTGAATCGCGAGTTGCTGGAAGAGGGCAAAGAGCCGGTGAAATTCGAGAATATTCTTCTCGGTATTACCAAAGCTTCTTTGGTCACTGAATCATTCATATCAGCAGCATCTTTCCAGGAGACAACCCGTGTTCTTACAGAGGCCGCTGTGCGGGGCTCTGGTGATGATTTACGCGGCTTGAAGGAAAACGTAGTGGTAGGTCGACTAATACCAGCGGGTACGGGTCTGGCTTATCACGCAGAGCGCAAGAAGGGCAGAAGCCAGAAGTCACTGGATGAGTCATTGGCAGCCGCTATGAGCGCGACAGAAACCACAAATATCTCAGAATCTCCGTCGGACGGTGGGTCCGTGGAGGAAACGGTATAGCAGTAACGGTTGACTTTTGACAGACGCGCCAATTACACTTGGCGGCTGGTTTGTGCCGGGGCACTAGGCTCCGGTCGTCTGTATTGGAAACAACCCTTTCTGCTTAATTTTTTAACAGGCAACCGTACCGGCTTTACAAGGGCAGGGCGTTAGTCTATATGACTGCGCACGGCTCACACAGGAATACAATGGCAACGATAAATCAGCTCGTCAGGAAACCCAGAAAGCGCAAGGCGGAGAAATCCAACGTGCCTGCTCTTGAGGCATGTCCTCAAAAACGTGGCGTGTGTACCCGCGTTTACACTACAACGCCTAAAAAGCCGAACTCGGCAATGCGTAAAGTGGCTCGTGTGCGTTTGACGAACGGGTTCGAAGTAACTTCTTACATCGGTGGTGAAGGTCACAACCTCCAGGAACACTCGGTTGTTCTGATCCGTGGTGGTCGTGTGAAAGATTTGCCTGGTGTCCGTTATCACACAGTTCGTGGTTCACTGGATACTCAGGGTGTTGAAAGTCGTCGGCAGGGTCGCTCCAAGTATGGCGCCAAGCGTCCGAAGGGCTAGAGAAAAGGTTAATAGAGAATGTCTAGACGTAGCGAAGCTCCAAAACGCGAAATACTGCCTGATCCCAAATACAAAAGCATTCAGTTGACCAAATTTGTCAACATGCTGATGTACAGCGGAAAAAAATCAGTAGCAGAAAAAATTATGTATGGCGCACTTGACGTCATGCTGGAAAAGAAAGGCGGTGAGCCGCTGGAAATGCTTGAACTTGCGCTTGAAAATGTAAGTCC
Source organism: uncultured Granulosicoccaceae bacterium (assembly GCA_964574535.1). Lineage (GTDB taxonomy): Bacteria > Pseudomonadota > Gammaproteobacteria > Granulosicoccales > Granulosicoccaceae. The sequence continues at coordinate 4,354 of CAZNOB010000255.1, forward strand.
CGCAGTCGAGGTTAAATCCCGACGTGTTGGTGGAGCCACTTACCAGGTTCCAGTTGAAGTTCGACCGGTGCGTCGCACGGGTTTGGCAATGCGCTGGATTATCGAAGCTGCACGGAAACGTGGTGAGAAATCCATGACACTAAAGCTGGCTGGCGAGTTACTGGATGCGACCGAGAAACGTGGTTCCGCCTGTAAGAAGCGTGATGATACACATCGCATGGCAGAAGCGAACAAGGCATTTGCGCACTACCGCTGGTAGTGATTGCTAAACGCCCGGAAACTATGGCATCTAGAAGTGGCACGTACTACTCCAATCGAGCGATATCGCAATGTCGGTATCATGGCTCACATAGATGCTGGTAAAACAACAACTACTGAACGGATTCTGTTTTACACCGGGGTTTCGCACAAAATTGGTGAAGTCCATGATGGCGCCGCCACCATGGATTGGATGGAGCAGGAACAAGAGCGTGGTATCACGATTACCTCGGCTGCCACTACTTGTTTCTGGCGTGGCATGGATGGCAATCACGAAGAACACCGGATCAATATTATTGATACGCCGGGGCACGTCGATTTCACTATCGAGGTGGAGCGCTCTCTTCGAGTTCTTGATAGCGCAGTCGCTGTGTTTTGTGCGGTGGGTGGTGTAGAGCCGCAGTCAGAAACTGTCTGGCGCCAGGCAAACAAATACAATGTGCCACGCATGGCGTTCGTCAATAAGATGGATCGCGCGGGCGCGGATTTTTTCCGAGTCGTGGAACAGATAGAAAAGAGGCTTGGTGGAAACCCTGCTGTGTTACAAGTCCCCATCGGTACGGAGGAAGCGTTCGAAGGGGTCGTAGACCTGATAAAAATGAAGTCCATCTATTGGGATGAAGCTTCCAAAGGTCTGGAATTTGAAGAGCGTGACGTTGATGCTTCACTGTTGGAAGTTTGTGAAGAGTGGCGGGAAAAACTGATTGAGCATGCAGCAGAAGCGACGGAAGAGCTGACAGAGCTGTATCTCGAAGGCGGAGAGCTTTCTCAGGCCCAAATCATTGAAGGCCTCAGAATCCGCACAATTGCAGGAGACATCGTCCCTGTGATGTGTGGCTCTGCGTTTAAGAATAAAGGTGTGCAGGTGGTGCTCGACAAGATTGTCGAATTAATGCCGGCACCAATTGATATCCCGCCGATGGTGGGAGAGCTTGAAGATGGTAAGAGTGGTGAGCGCTCGGCGTCCGACTCTGAACCGTTTGCAGCATTGGCATTTAAAATTGCCACAGATTCCTATGTGGGGTCGTTGACATTTTTACGGGTATATTCCGGTGTGCTAAAAACTGGCGACATGGTCTATAACCCGATCAAAAAGAAGAAAGAACGTGTTGGTCGTTTGCTGCAAATGCATTCAAATGATCGAGAAGACATTAAAGAGGTGCGTGCAGGTGATATTGCAGCCGCCGTCGGCATGAAAGATGTCACCACTGGTGACACACTGTCGGATGGCAAAGCGATTATCACGCTGGAACGGATGGAATTTCCGGAACCTGTGATTTCAGTGGCGGTTGAGCCGAAAACAGTCGCAGATCAGGAGAAAATGGGGATAGCGCTGGGTAAGCTCGCGCAGGAAGACCCATCATTCAGAGTTCGCACTGATGAAGAAACAGCGCAGATAATAATCTCGGGAATGGGCGAGCTCCACCTGGATATTATCGTTGATCGAATGAAGCGCGAATTTAATGTGGTGGCTGCGGTGGGTAAGCCGCAGGTGTCTTACCGCGAGACGATTCGCAAATCAGCAAATGCTGAAGGCAAGTTTATTCGGCAGACTGGTGGTAAGGGGCAGTATGGCCATGTGCACCTGAAGCTTGAGCCGCGTGAGCCTGGTTCCGGCTATGAGTTTATCGACAAAATTGTTGGTGGCTCGGTGCCCAGGGAATTTATCTCTGCTGTGGATAAAGGCATTCAGGAGCAAATGGAAAGCGGTGTTGTCGTTGGTTATCAGATGGTTGATATCGCGGTAACACTGTATGACGGGTCCTACCACGATGTGGACTCCAATGAGATCGCATTCAAAATTGCGGGCTCAATGGGTTTTCGCAACGGCGCTCTGGAAGCCGATCCGGTTCTGCTTGAGCCGATTATGAAAGTGGAAGTCGTCACCCCGGAAGATCATATGGGTGATGTGATGGGAGATTTAAATCGAAGGCGGGGTATTGTGCAGGGAATGGACGACACACCGGCGGGTAAAGCAGTCAGCGCAGAAGTGCCGTTGGCTGAAATGTTTGGCTATGCAACCGATTTGCGGTCTGCCACTCAGGGGCGTGCGACGTACACCATGGAATTTGCCAGGTATGCAGAGGCACCGAATAGCGTAATGGAATCCATGACGGGTTCCTGAAGAAATTAATATTAACTGACTTGAATAGACAAGAGGCTTTTTACAGTGTCGAAGGAAAAATTTGAACGAACCAAACCGCACGTAAACGTAGGGACAATAGGTCACGTTGACCATGGAAAGACCACGTTAACAGCGGCACTGACAAAGGTTCAGGCAGAAGCCATGGGCGGAGACGTCAAGGCATTCGACCAGATAGATAATGCTCCGGAAGAACGAGCACGAGGCATAACGATCGCCACCTCGCACGTGGAGTATGAGTCGGAAGGCCGTCACTACGCGCACGTAGATTGCCCTGGCCACGCGGATTATGTGAAGAACATGATCACGGGTGCGGCGCAAATGGACGGAGCGATCCTGGTCTGTTCAGCGGCGGACGGCCCGATGCCACAAA
>CAZNOB010000256.1:0-5530 GCA_964574535.1 uncultured Granulosicoccaceae bacterium
AGATCAATGCCCTTCAGCACTTCAGTAGCACCAAAAGACTTGAGTATACCCTGCAGTGAAAGTGACCCCATTACAACGAAACCGCAAGGCCGGAACGCACACTTTCATCTGCTGCCAAACAGATCTGCAAAGACTGCACTGCATCATTCATGTGTCGTTCGAGATCCAGATCTTCCCTGATTGCCTTTAACACATAGGCTTGCTCTCTTGCGCACAGATCATCATGACCTGGCTCATCCTGCATCGAAATTTCATTGTCTGGACTGGCGAAACTTCCGTCGGCCAGCATGGCAGAAGAATGCACACGCAATAGATTGGTTTTCGTGTGAGTATCGACGTCGTCGGATTTGGCATCGTCACTCATCACAATTGAAACGCAACCGTTAGGCGAGATTACGTCTTTCACAAAAAACGCTGTTTCAGACATCATCGGACCCCAACCCGCCTCATACCACCCAACAGAGTCATCATCAAATAACACCTGAAAGTGTCCGTAGTTATACATATGCGGCGCTATATCCTGCGTGAGTCGAACTCCCATACCACGCACCTGTGTGGCCTTCGCATCGGTTATCTGGCACATGACATCAACGTAGTGAACGCCACAATCCACAATCGGCGGCGTTGTATCCATTAACTGCCGGTGCGTATGCCACGTTGGTCCACTGGATTGCTGATTTAAGTTCATGCGAAAAACAAACGGACCACCCAGTTGTCTGGCTTCGGTAATTAAACGCATCCACGATGGATGATGCCGAAGAATATAACCTACCACCAGCTTGCGCTGGTTAGCCCGGGCGCAGGCAACCACCTTGCGTGCATCAGCAAGGTTGGTGGCGAGCGGTTTCTCTACAAATACATGTGCACCGGCTTCCATTGCCGCTATCGCATATTCTGCATGTGTGTCAGAGTAAGTGTTTACAGACACCAGGTCCGGCTTGTGCTTGTGCAGACTGTTATAATAGTCCGGCTCTATCTGTCGATCAGCCAGCTCCTGAGGCAAAGTCACTTTAGAACGGTTAACCAAACTGGCAATCTCGAAGCCAGGATTCGCCTGATACGCTTTCGCATGGCTTATACCCATATTACCCAGCCCGGCCACCAAAACTCTTACAACAGTTCTAGCTTGCTCACTCACTTAACGGCTCCTGCGGTAAGTCCGCTAATCAACTGACGGGAAAAGATCATATACAGAATCAACACTGGCACCATCGACAAAGACAAGGCGGCGAGTACCGCATTCCAGTTGGTGACAAACTGACCAATAAAAACCTGCGCACCCAGAGTCACTGTTTTAGTTTCCTCTGCGGGAGCCAAAATCAGTGGAAACCATAAGTCATTCCAGATCGGAATCATCGTAAAGATGGCAACCGTTGCCAGTGCCGGCCTGACCAATGGAACGACCAGCCTGAAGAAAATACGGTACTCACTCAGCCCGTCGATGCGACCGGCATTCTTAAGATCACTGGATACCTGTGTCATAAACTCCGACAATATAAAAACCGCTAGTGGCAAGCCTTGCGCCGTATAAACCAGTATCAATGCTGTCAGTGTATTAACCAGCCCACTGGCTACCATCAGCTGCAAAATCGCCACGGTACCCAATCTGATCGGAATCATGATGCCCAGTGCCAGGTACAAGCCCATCAATGAATTGCCGCGGAACCGGTACTCAGATAACGCAAATGCGGCCATAGCGCCAAACAGTAAAACGCAAAACAGAGACGTGACTGTGACTACCAGACTGTTTTGGAAGTAAAGCAGGAAATCACCTTGCTTCATCACTGTTTCATAGCCGATTGTCGAAAACGTATCGGCATTGGGAAGGCTCAATGGCGAGCGAAAAATAGCCTTGCGTGATTTAACCGAGTTGATCAATATCAGGATGACAGGAAACAGTGCAATAGTTGTATAAGTGAGCAAAATCGCATGCGATGCCAGCGATCGACTGACAGATCGAGTGGCCATACTCATACGCTGCTCACGAAACTAAAACTCATACCGACGTAGCCGACGCTGTATACCAAAAAGGTATATGCAAACGCCAATCAAAATGACCAAAAACATCATCGATGCGATTGTGGCACCAAGATGTGGATCACCCAGTTGAAGTTGAAAACCAAAGAAGGTTCGGTACAAAAATGTACCCAGAATATCGGTCGAGTAATCCGGCCCGGCCAATGCGCCCTGCGAAACGTAGATCAAATCAAACGCATTAAAATTCCCGACAAACGTCAATACCGAAATAATCCCGATAGACGGCAACACAAGCGGTAGTTTGATTTTCCAGAACTGACGAGCACCCGTGATGCCATCGCACTCAGCAGCCTCAATTATTTCTTCAGGTATAGATATCAAAGCTGCGTATATCAACATCATTGGTATGCCGACAAACTGCCAGACAGAAATCAGACTCAGGGTGGTCAGCGCATAGGCTTCCTTGCCAAGCCACGGTTTAAACAGGGATTTCAACCCGACCACTTCAAGCAGATCCGGTGCGACACCCCACAGCGGCGACAGAATTAATTTCCATACAAAACCCACAATAACAAAAGACAGAATTGTGGGAACGAAAATCGCGGTTCGATAAACACTGCGAAAACGGAGTCGCGGGTTCGAGAGAATAGCGGCCAGCAGTATACCGATCGGATTTTGCACCAACATGTGCACAAGGAAAAACCACGCGTTATTAGACAGCGCGTTCCAGAAAGTCGCTGACAGTCGTGGATCACCAAGCAAGCGACGGAAATTTTCCAGACCAACAAAGACACGGCTGTTGTCGATATCCTGAAACAGCGACAGTTGCAGCGTACCGAACAGCGGTAGAATCATCACTGCGGTATACACCAGCACCGCAGGCGCAAGAAATATCAGAACATGAAGCCTGATTCCGGCTCGCCGTGGAGACTGTGAATTCTGGCTTGGTTTGTCGACCATAAGAGAAGTGCTGCAGCCACCTGTACTCAGGCAGCTGCAGCTTTTTGTCTGCTTGTTACGCTATACAGACAATAGGATCAGGGTTTGTACCAACTGTTCAACCCTTCCTGCAGTCTTGCTGCTGCAGCTTCCGCTGTTTCTGTGCCCTTGATTACATTAGCTGATGCATTCCACGTGTCATTTTCAAGGTTGGGCTCACCGCGAGACAGGATCTGGTAGGTCGAACGAATAGTCGACTGACACTTTTCACGCCACGAGATAAATTCCTGCGCCAGCGGGTCTTCCAGTGCGACCGGCTCATTCGATAACGGAAAGAAGCCGGGCAATGCATTGGCGTACAAGGTAGCGAATTCCGCCGACGCCACCCAATTCAGGAATGCCTTTGCCGCGTCACTGTTTTCAGACTTTGCATTCATACCAAGCCCGATGTCAGTGTGGTCAGAGATATAACACTCGTCACCTGCTTTAGGTACCGGCGGAATAAAGGCCCCCATTTCGAAGTCTGCATTCGCATTAAAGCCTGTTATTTCCCAGGAACCGGCGGGGTAGATGGCCGCTCGACCCAGGGTAAACAGGTTTTGGCTATCCGGGTAGGTTTGCGCCTCAAAGCCGTCGCCCAGATAGTCCTTCCATTTGGCCAGTTGCGCGTAAGGCGCTACCCAGCCGTCATCCGTCAGCTTTTGCTTGCCACCAATCAGTGCCAACCGCCCCTCTTCCCCCTTCCAGTAGTTAGGACCAATATTCTGATAGCCCATGGTGGCGGCTTCCCATTGATCACTTGTGCCCATCGCCATTGGTATATAGTTGCCGTCTTCCTTTATTTTATCGAGGGCAGTAAAAAAAGCTTCTTCAGTAGTGGGCACTTCCACGCCGACCTCTGCGAACGCATCCTTGTTATAGATGAACCCGTGTATGACTGAAGCCATAGGTACACAGAAAGGATTTTCGCCGTCATCAGTTATCCACGCGGACTTTGCAACATCAGAAAAGTTATTGATACCTTCCAGGTCAGCCAGTGAAGCGAGATAGCCTTTGTCGTAGAGTGCCAGCGATGCATCAAAAGGCCGACAAGTGATCAGGTCTCCGGCAGAGCCTGCCTCAAGTTTAGAATTCAGTGCAGCATTGTATTCAGCTGGCGCAGACGGTGAAAATGTCACCTTGATATCCGGATGTTTGGCCTCAAATGCGGGGATAATCTGATCCTGCCAAATAGTCAGATCATCGTTGCGCCAACTCTCAATGGTTAGTTCCGCAGCACTTGCCAAGCCGCTACCGGCTATGTTGATAGCCACACTGAGGGCGGTTGCGGCCAAAAGGTGCTTGCCACTGAAACGGCCACTCGTTTCCAATATTGCCTTCATTAATTATTCCTCCGATAATTTACGTTTACGATTCTTTCAAATCGCCTGTGCCTTCACTAGCCAGGGCCAACGCCCTGCCCAGGTCACCGAGACTATCCTCCAGACAGGAAGCAGCGCTGTCAACATCCCTGCAGCCAGAAGCCAGTAATACAGCAACTTTCACTTCTCCGTCGGCTAGCGCCAGGCATTCAGACGCCTGATCTACGCTGCATCCACCAAGATCAGTGACAATGCCCAGTGCACGTTGACGCAGTTTTTTGCTGTCCACACGCACGTTCACCATATGACCATCATAAACATGCCCCAGCAAAGATGCCATCAATGTCGACATCATATTTAGCGCAATTTTCTGTGCGGTACCAGCGCCGAGACGCGTCGATCCGGCAACGACTTCCGGGGGAGTTTGTAGCAGTATCGGAACATCAGCAGTCAGCACCAAAGGAGAATCCGGGTTGCTGGCGAGCGCGATTGTCGGTGTATTTTGAACACGAGCCAGATGTAGTGCTCGCACCGTGTATGCAGTTGACCCACTGGCTGAAACACAAATCAAACAATCGTCCGCGCAAACCCCGTACTTTTGCATCTGTGTATCTGCCAAAGCTGCATCGTCGTCCGGAGCACCGGTGAGTTGCGACAATGTGCCAGCCCCACCCGCCAGCAACAACTGAATTTGCCCGGGCTCGATGCCGAAGGTACCTGGTATCTCGAGTGAATCAGCCATGGCCATCAGACCAGATGACCCGGCGCCACAATAAAAAAGTCGACCACCAGCCCGGATAGTCTGCACCATCAGCTGAGCTCCACGCTCTATGTCTGCCATACATGCGTCCAGACTGTGTGCTGCATCCAGTTGGGCTGCTAACATAAGCTCGAGCATCTGCGCGGGAGCCTGCCCTCTATAGCCAATAGAATCCGCTTGACGATTCTCTGTGTTCTGTATTGACGTCACTGTGAACCCGATTCAGCCGTGCTCGACTGGAAAATATTGCGACTTTAAAATATACGTTATTTGCGCTGATCAAGTAACTGGCATTCGAAACGAAAGCTGTCTTTCTTCAGTCCGACATCAACGGCATAATGCTTGATGTTTGATTCCACAGCATCGTGGCTGTAAACCCTGGAGTTGTGAAAATAAACCTCTGCGCGATATGCTCGTTATATCATGAATATATGCGGACTAAACTTTCACGATGACTAAATTTCTTCTCGGCATCGATGGTGGTGGCACAGCA
>CAZNOB010000256.1:5630-7046 GCA_964574535.1 uncultured Granulosicoccaceae bacterium
CTAAACTTTCACGATGACTAAATTTCTTCTCGGCATCGATGGTGGTGGCACAGCATGTCGCGCTGTCATCGCCGACGCACAGGGCATTGTATTGGGCCATGCAACCGGCGGACCCGCTAACATCATGACCGACTTTGATTGTGCACAAGAGAATATTGTGCACACCGCGATAGCAGCATTACTCGATGCCGATCTGGCTAACACCGAGCTTAGCAGCATCAACGCTGTAATTGGTGTTGCGGGGGCTAATATCGGTGACTGTAGCAAGCGTCTGGCAGACAGACTACCGTTTCAAAACAGCCTCATCAAAAACGATAGCACTATCGCATTGCACGGAGCATTGGGAGCAGACGACGGTATTGTCGCATCTATCGGCACCGGTTCAATCTTCGTCATGCAACATAGCGGCAACATCAAAAAATTTGGCGGCTGGGGTAATGTTGTGGGAGATCAGGCAAGTGGCGTCTGGCTGGGCAAACGACTACTTCACGATACACTACTTTGCTTTGACGGTATCTATCCCGAAAGCCAGCTCTATAGAGACACAATGGCAAAGTTTAACAATAGCGCCGAGTCAGTCGTGACTTTTGCAAAAGATGCTAACCCCACCGATTTCGCGAATTTTGCCAAAGTAGTAATGGATAGCGCAACCAACCAGGATTCAATGGCACAAAGAATTGTTCAACATGCGATTTCAGATATAGAGTTAATAGTCAGAAAAATAAATATCACTCTGGACTTACCTCTGTGTTTACTGGGAACCCTGGGTATTCGCTATGCAGATCACTTGTCAGTTGACTTCCAAAACCGACTGTTAAAACCGAAAGGCGATGCAGTATCCGGTGCTATGGCTCTGGCGCTACAACACTACGTGTAGACCGATTCATTGGAAGTAGCTTAATCAGGGAAATAAGTTCTCAGAGAAAATAATTCTAGCGGGCTGTGCGGAAGGTTCAGTAAAAAACTTTTCACAGCCACAGTCGACAGAGCAAGGCGAATAAATGCAGGCATAACAGGGCTTACCTCCAATCCTGTGAAACCAAATCTCTGCTCGATATGCTCGCTGTTTGATGAAAAATCCGGGCTAGTCAGGCTCTGCGCCCCGCCTTTGGTAAAGTTCCGTTTCTCACAGCCTTCGATGGCATTCTACTTCCCGCCAATTTACCGGCAACGACAAACCGATTAATGTACTCGGTAACTTCTCAAAGCGCTACACAGTGAAGTTTGCACGATGGCTGTCTACGTAAATGAGAATGCTTTGTCAGATTACTAATTCGTGCCCATCCAGAAACAAGTGCTACTGCGAACCACTGAATGCACGCGATCTTTCACCGACTACATGTAGTTATTTAGAGTGACTAAACGCCCACATGTAGTCGGTAAAATCTCATGCACCTCAGTGATTCTCGTTACGCC
>CAZNOB010000257.1:0-7020 GCA_964574535.1 uncultured Granulosicoccaceae bacterium
GGTGCGAAAATTTCGAAATCCAGTGACTCGATCTTGCGTATCTGATCAATCCAGTTGTCGATATTTGCGCCTCCCATATTTCTCCACGGCAGGCGTTTGGGTGCTGCAACATCGGTGATAAAAGCTACGTTTGATGGTCTGACCACCACAGCGATAAGGTCTTCACCGTGGCCAGGGCCGAGCCAGGTGAGTTCAAACGTCTTGTCGCCATGTGTAAATTCATGGGTATCATCAAAGCGCAAGGTTGGCTTGACTCCATCAATTTGGTCAGGCGCGTTGGCCTGTGCAATAACGGTTGCATTTGCAGCCAGTATGGCGCCGCCAGAGGCGTGGTCACCATGGCTGTGACTGTAAATAAGGTGAGTAACCGGCTTGTCAGTCAATTTGGCGACTTCGGTTCTTATCCACCCGGCTGCATCAGCGTTGATCGGGTCGGTAACTACCGCGCCGTCACCTGTCAGCACCACCATTGAATAGTGGAAATTATTTTGCAGCCGGTAAACATCCGGTGCTATTTCGGTAACTGAGCGCTTCACATCAGATTGTGCAATTGTCGGTTGCGCTTGCACTAACAGAAGAGTCGCTACAGCTATGGACGAGAGCAATGTTTTCATTTGCTGTGATTCCTTTGATTAAAGGGGTTGCAGGTTGTGCAACCTGCGGTGATTAGACGAGGCCACAGTCAGTTTGTTCCCCTGACCTGGAGGTGAGGGTACCAACAGAATTGGACAAGTTACAACCCCATCTCGGGTAAAAAAAACCTGAGGTCTGAATTTTGGCAGAGGCGATTTTAATTCTCACTGGTTTCTGCTGTTCCTTACTCTAAGTCTTCAAATTGCCGGTGAATTGTACCAATAATTGTAATGATCAATGACTTTCGGTTATGAGTCACTTGCAATAATCAGAGAGCATTGATTGATCAAGCTAAGGACAACGACAGAGGTTTTAGTTGAGGTTCATTCAGATATTTTGGCAAGTTGGAAGTTAGATAAATTGCGTCAGTGGGCAAAGGTAACGGTTATAATTGTCCTGGAAAAAATTAGCGGCGCATAACTCTTTCAAGAGCATGTTCAAATAAGATTTGGAAAGGATATTTGATGTCAATCATTGATGCAATATTGAAAAAAGGCAGTGGCAAAACAGCAACTGAAGAAGCGATCAAAAGCGCTGAAGCCAGTATAGGTGCTGCTTTTCCGGATCTGCTAAGAATGGTGTACAAAAAGGTTGCGAATGGAGGAATTGGCCCTGGTTATCAAATCCTTGGGGTGGCAGGTGGTCATCTTTCTGATGAAGGAGATACAATCTCCGAGTTGTATCTGGAACTTTCAGCTAGTGATGAGCACGATCCACTGTGGGTGTGGCCCAAAGGCATAGTACCGTTTTGTCACTGGGGAAGTTCCGTCTACTCATGCTTTGACGCCACCAAAGACCACAGCCCGGTCGTTTGGTTTGATCCAAATTCAAGGAATATGGGCGAACCTATGGAACAACAATTTAAACCACATCGGGAATCCCTTGAGTCGTGGTTTCAGGCCTGGCTGGACGGTGAAGATCTGGGGCCTAAACAGTAACACTGTATAATTTATTGTGATTTGATGTCTCTATAAGTAGAACATGGGGCTTACTCTTGTCATTATGGCTGCTGGGCGGGGCACCCGATTCGGTGGCGACAAACCGTTAGCCGCCGTCGGTCCGAATGGGGAATCTCTTTTTGAATACAGTGTACGTGGTGCTGTAGGGGCCGGGTTTACGCGCGTTGTCTTTGTCGTTAGTCAGAATCAAAACACCGTAGTATTTTCCGAACGATTGTCGACCTACAAGAATCGGTTAAGCGTAGACTTTGTCATTCAGAATAATGACACCGCAGTCGATTCTGATCTGATGCGTGGCAAGCAGCGTTTGAGGCCGTGGGGAACCGGGCATGCAGTTTTGGTTTGTCGCGAAGTAATTGATACGCCGTTTGTAGTAATCAATGCAGATGATTACTACGGACCCTCAAATTTCCGGGTTATTGGGGATTTTCTGCGTGATACTGTTGATTTCCCTGATACAGCGGCACTACCCGGATATGCTCTTAAAAATACACTGAGTAGTTCTGGCGGGGTTAACCGGGGCATCTGTACAGTTACCGGTGACGGCTATCTCAGGTCTATCTGTGAATATAAAAATATTTCCCAAATCAAAGAGAATTTGAGTTGGGATCACCCACACACAGGGGATAGTATTATCTCACCTGATGTGCACGTTTCGATGACATTCTGGGGTTTTCATCCAGAGATATTTTCACTGCTGAACACCGCATTTACTAATTTTCTTCAGATAACACCCGACATAGAAAACGATGAGTTTTATATTCCTGCTGCCGTAGATTTTGCAATTACTTCAGGCTTGTTACGCGTGAAAGTATTTCCGTCATCAGAGCAGTGGCGCGGAATTACTTACGCTGGAGATGTTGCGATAGTCAGAAGCTTTATCCAAAGCCTGCCTGACAGCGCGCGGTAAAGCAATCTAACGCCAGGAGTCCGCGGGCAGAAATTCTCTGCTACTGCGAACGCGCCCTGTCTGCGAGCTGCGCAACAAGACTCCGCTTGTCGGGGTGGAATCTTCTGGCGAGTATTGCAATCAATCAACCGGAATCCAAACCAATGCAACATCATCGATCGATATATCGGTTTTCTCCAGTCCGACAACCGTTGTTTCAATATCTGTCGCCTTCTGTGCCCACTCGTCCTGTATTTCGTAGAGATCTTCTCTGACTTCGTTAGTCAATTCCTCGCGGTCGTTTAATAATTCACTGTAACGATTCTCAGCAGTTTTAAGTCGCTCGGCGGACTTTTGTGCCATACGTCCCTTGCTTTGGCTGCGGCGAATGCCACCGGTTATTGTTCGGGTGCTGGTACGACCACCCAACAATCCACCAAGTAGTCCGCCGGCGATATCCAGCATTTGTGAGGTACGCTGATCACTCTTGCGGCTTTGTGCATCGAATTGTGCTTCACGAATCTTGTCTTCTGCTTTTTCAATTGATGTGTTAATCCTGTCTAACTTCTTAACCAGCACCACTCGAAGTTTATCGGCTTCTTTGTCAACGTTGTTGTCCGCTTCCTGCTGGCAGCGAGTCTCAAACTGTTCACGGCTTTCATCAACTCGCGAATACAGTTTTAACGAAGGGTTGTAAAATAACTCCAGTTCTTCATTGCGATATAAGTGATTCTTGATCGCAGTTTGTGCAGATTTAAAATAGGTTTTATTTTTAATTTTCGCGTCAGGCAAAATATACACAGCGCCTTCAGGTGCCTTGCCACTCAAGTCACGATCATCATAGTCAACTGTGATAGCGTCATCAGCATCAACAGGGCCCTCGAGTGGCGTGATGATCGCTTCCCATTCAACTTCGTGACGTAACTTTGCTTTGGTGTCGTCAAACAATAACTCTACTCGAACGGCTAGCCCGGCTTGTAATCGCTTACCCGTGGCCGATGCACCCACCTGTTCTGCGTAATCGACACCGGGATCCAGGTATTTAACCCTGACTGCATCTGCAGTCTGTGGTGCTACCGCGCTTTCATTGTCGCCAAGCGTCACGGTTGAATCAGTGCTGGCGGTCACCGTGCTGGCGGTTGCAGCCACGCGTTTTTCGTCACTGGTAAGCTGGCGTATCTGATCACGTGTTAGTGGTCCGGGCAGGTAAGACATTGCCCAACGAGTGCCAAACACTTGTGGCTCACTGGTTCGTGTTGAATGCCACAGGAACTGCCGTTTGTCGAGCGCCGAAATTGTTTTGCCAATGGCAGCAACATCAACTGATCCGTCGGAGGCTCCCATGCCATCAAGCAATCGGTCTTTGTCGCGTTCTGTTTGTAACCGGCCAATCATCCAGGTGCCGGCATTTGATAATGCCTTATAGTCTATGTCTACCGGGTTTTGTGTTGACAGAACCATGCCCACCCCAAATGCACGCGCCTGCTTCAGGATAGTGAGTATGGGCTTTTTACTGGGCGGTGTGCTGGTGGGTGGTACATAACCAAAAACCTCATCCATATAGATCAGTGCACGTAAATCGGTGGTCCCGGGCTGAGCGCGCATCCAGGTCACCATTTTGGATAACAGCAGGGTGACCACAAACTGACGTTCTTCATCACTTAGATGTGCCAGTGAAACGATCGCGGCCTGAGGCTTTCCGTTATCGCCAAATAGCATGCGTTGAATATCGAGTGTTTGCCCTTCGGTCCAGCTTGTAAAGGACGGTGATGCAGCCAGTCCGTTGAGTTTCATGGCCAGTTTGACCCGGTCTGTCATCGGGAAGAATGAGTCCAGATCAATCACACCCAGTTTGCGCATGGGCGGCTGTTGTACCAGGCCGATCAAGGTGCCCAGATCAAGACTCTGCCCTCGGGACCAGGACCAGTGAATAATGTTTGATATCAGTATATGTTCGCGGCTGCCCAGAGGATCAGCGTCGATCCCCACCAGACCAAGCAATGCCGAAGCAAAGCCTTCGATCTCATCCTGCATGGCTTCTGCGTCGGCATCATCGGAGGGTGCGTCAAGATTGCCAATGATGTTGAGGGGGATGCCGGCCGAAGAGCCCGGAGTGTAGATAGTGAAATCAACGCTATCGTGTAATCTGGCAATGCGATCAGGTTCAATGCCGGAACGCTGCAGGCCGGTTTTCCACAGTTCTGACTTCTCTACCGCGGCCTGTACGGGGTCGCCATTGGCTTCTGATTCAGTGATCCATGGCATGAAGTCGGTAGGCAATAGTTGCGGAAACGACAACAGCAGATTCCCCATATCGCCTTTCGGATCGATAATCAGTGTGGGAATGCCGGACGACAACGCTTCTTCGAGCATGACTACGCCCAGGCCGGTTTTGCCCGATCCGGTCATCCCCACAATCACTCCGTGGGTGGTCAGATCTGCTGCTTCAAGAAACAGCGAGGAGTCATCGTCGGCGCGTTTGCCAAGATAGAAATGCCCTGCAGGAACGTCGATACTCATACAGATTAGGTGCCTTTTAAGTGCCGGCGTTAACACCGGCATATTCGTGGTGCGCATAGAATACTTCAGGCACGAAAAATCATGCAAATTGTTCAAGCCTTGTCACGATTGAAACCTGAGGGGAGGAAAGCCGGCGTTAAGTCGGGCGGGGCAAGGCGGGCGGATTGCTTGCCGGGGGTCAATCCCACGGGATTGCCTGATCACGAATCTCGTTGACTGATGATCTTAGAAGAGGGTCGTGCGCCAAAGATGGCGGTTTAGATTACAGAGGACCGCATACCGGAGTCGAATGCCAGGCGAAGAAGGAGCTGGCAGAGTCAGAATTATTGCGTCTTCTGCTTTCTGCGTTCGGAATACAGAGCTCTCAAGACGGAAACAGAGGACAGTTGATTCATGGCCAGTCTGTCCTCTGATTTACTGTCGTTTGAACACGTTCCCCTGGCAGCGGATGTCCTGATTGCGCGACAGCGCAGCGCGCGCCGGGGGGTAGTGTCCTACAGAGGCCAAAGTTCAGTTGCCGGGTAGAATTGTGACCATGCAAACCAAAAGGCCTGATGACTGCCCAGATCCATACCATCGTCGACGTTGACCGCACGAATGCCACCTGCGTCAAGTTGGAGTCGAATGTTCTCGAAAGTGATTTTTTCACCTTTGTTTAATGCCACAAAAGCTCTGCTTCTCTGGAAGGCTATCGGCTTGCCAGAGTTGCTGATCACACCAATGATATCTTCATGTACCGGCAGACGCGGATCGATATCGCCAACAGGAAATATCGGGCCGTTGGCATCGCGATTGTTGCGGAAATCAAAGTCGCGACCCAGTGCCAGTGACTCAATTAATACAGTGGTATTCGGGTGTGCTTTTTTCCACGTTCCCCAGTCTGTGGTAACCACGCTTGCCTGCTCCAGCTGCACACCTTTTTTCGCCAAAGGACCAGTGACTGCGTTGCCGCGAAAAGTATCAAATACAGAGTGAGTCGTAATATCGTACATCACCTTGTTTGACCGAATCAGTAGTCCGGATGTACGCAGCACCGGCCGTTCAATGCCGTCGCCAAGGTTATCTGTATAGTAGGCTTGAGCAGCGCCACACAATGTGCAATAGGGGATGCCAAGGCTTCTGCCACCCAATGTATCGTTTACCATTTCCCTGACTTCCATTATTTGCCGTGGATAAGCGCGATATTCACCATTAACTTCGACACCGAAAACAATATCGTCGTCATCCAGCCATTTGGCATCTTTAGCAGAACTCACTTCTGGGTTGTCGGCCGCCGGTATGCAGTTACATAACTCGTCGGTGGTATCGTACGGCCTGTCGTCAATAAGTACGCCGCCCCACGAAACATGTCTCCAGTCGATATCGCCCTCGATAAAGATCTTGTCCCAGCCGGGCACTATAGAAGTAAAGATGGTGCGCTTTGCCGCCAGATAATCGGGCGGGGCCGGAATGTTCCAGGCAATCAGATGATCTGTGATTTCACCCCAGTGGTTTTGCTTGGCCGGGGCAATACCCAACACGTCAGAGGCCGCAGCCGCGAGGATTGTATGCAGTCCGCTCTCTGTTATAAATCGCATCAGATCAGCGATTATCCAGCCGAGACGCGGGTCTCCGGATTCCGCTACAACCTCAAGCGCTTCAGTCTGCGCGGCACCCCAGCCAGACTGTGTCACACTATCAAAGAAGGCGGTTTGCACGGCGGCCTGAACACTCTCTGACAATGGTCCGACCGGCACAGTCGGTGGCTCACCAAATCGCTCGATCACAAAATCTGGTAGTGCCTTTTGCGCTGAGTCCTGTGCCCAGGCCAGTTCAATAAAAGCCAGCCAAAGCATAGCCAGCAGAGCGAATGAGTTAATACGGATACTCGGGCGAGTTGCGGCGAACATGATTGGGTCCTTGTGTGTTCGGAATTGCAGAGTCAGACGCTCGGTTCGACAAAGAGTTCGGCCCGAAACTCTGCAAACCATTCTGTAAATGCGGCTAATTAATAACATTTTTCTAACGCAACAACGGCAA
>CAZNOB010000258.1:0-6966 GCA_964574535.1 uncultured Granulosicoccaceae bacterium
CTGGTCTTTGCGGTGGATGGTATATTGTATACCACGGAGTTTTTGGTGTATCTTACTGGCATATGATTCATCAATATTGTTTCGGCACATTGAAAAGGTAGCAACAAATGTCTGTGGAGTCCCCGGGAAAATCTGAATCGAAAAAGGAAACGGCAGAGGACAGTGTAGAACAACAACTGACTGATGGATTCCATCTGTTAATTGATGCCTTCAAAACAAATGGGCTGAATACCATTTACGGGGTGCCGGGAATACCGATCACCGATTTTGGGCGACTGGCGCAGGCCAACGGAATGCGCGTTATTTCCTTTCGGCATGAGCAACACGCGGGTAACGCCGCTGCGGTGGCCGGATACCTGACGCAAAAGCCTGGCTTGTGCCTGACAGTGTCTGCACCGGGATTTTTAAATGGACTAACCGCACTGGCGAATGCCACCACCAACTGCTGGCCAATGATTTTGATTAGTGGTTCGTCGGAGCGAGAAATTGTTGATCTGCAGCAGGGCGATTATGAAGAGATGGATCAGCTCGCGATTGCCAAGCCTCTTTGTAAAGCCGCTTACCGCGTTTTGCACGCAGAAGATATTGGCATTGCAGTAGCGCGAGCTATTCGCTCGGCTGTATCGGGCAGGCCAGGTGGAGTTTATCTTGACTTGCCGGCCAGTTTGTTTGGTCAGACCATGGAGGCAACTGCCGGTGAAAAATCCATTGTTAAAGTCATCGATCCGGCCCCCAGTCAGATCCCCGCACCCGATGCAGTGCATCGCGCCCTGCAAGTGCTTAAGCAAGCTAAAAAGCCGTTAATCATACTCGGTAAGGGCGCGGCCTATGCACAGGCAGATAATACAATTCGCGATTTAGTAGAAAAAAGCGGCGTGCCATTTTTACCGATGAGTATGGCGAAAGGCTTGCTGCCTGATACTCATCCACAGTGTGCTGGTGCAGCCAGATCATTAGTGCTCAAAGAGTCTGATGTGGTTGTGATGATTGGTGCCAGGCTGAATTGGTTGTTATCACATGGCAAAGGCAAAAGCTGGGGTGAGCCGGGCAGTAAAAAGTTTATACAAATTGATATTGAACCGCGTGAGATGGACAGCAATGTAGAAATCGCCGCACCGCTGGTGGGTGATATTGGTTCTTGTGCACAGGCGCTGCTCACTGGCATGCAAAACAACTGGCAAGCGCCACCGGCCAGCTGGATTGATGCGGTCAAAACCAAGGTCGAAACAAATGTCGCACGTATGGCTCAAAGGCTTGGCAGTGATACGAATCCGATGGACTATCACACGGCACTGGCCGCACTGCGAGAGATCATTACACAACGGCCTGATGCCATGCTGGTGAACGAAGGTGCCAACACGCTGGACTTTGCACGTAGCATCATCAATATGTATGAGCCGCGAAAACGCATTGACGTTGGTACCTGGGGCATCATGGGGATTGGAATGGGAGCAGCGGTAGCTGCCGCTATTGAAACGGGTAAGCCTGTGTTAGCAGTTGAAGGTGATAGCGCGTTTGGTTTTTCGGGAATGGAAGTAGAAACCATCTGCCGTTATAACCTGCCTGTTTGTGTGGTGGTGTTTAATAATAATGGTATTTATCGTGGCACAGATGTTAACCCGACTGGAGGTTCCGATGTGGCACCCACGGTGTTTGTTAAAGACAGTCGCTACGATTTAATGATGCAGGCCTTCGGTGGTGTCGGTGTGCATGCCACCACCAGAGATGAACTCACCAAAGCTGTTAATGAGGCCATGGATTCTGGCAAGCCAACCTTGATCAACGCGGTGATCGATGAGAACGCGGGTACAGAAAGTGGCCGTATCGGCAACCTTAATCCGCAAAGTGTGGTCACTAAGAAAGCCTAGAATTACCGGGCAGCTGTGAGCAGCTTTGAATACATCTTGTCGACAAAAGAACTCGCGCAAGATGAAAGCCTATACGCTATCGGCACCAGGGTAAAAGTGAACCTCCCCGAGCGGGGGTGAATAGTTAAGCATTGCCTGCTAAAACTATCTGACAGTCAACCGAAGTGACACGGTCCCCTTTACCGTATGAGCGCACAGGGGGAATGCTACAGCTGGTAGTGGCTGGGGCGGCGAAGATCTTGATCACGTGTTACATTCCGTCGCGGTCGGTAATGTTGAATTGCAGACGAATACACTTGTACATACAGGATCAATAAAAATGCGTTTGATATTAATGGGGCAGCAGGCCTTCGGTAAGGATGTACTGGAGAAAATACTGGATGCGGGCACAGATGAAGTAGTTGCTGTGTATTGTGAGCCAGACCGTGATGGCAAACCCGTCGATCCAGTCAAAGAGTTTGCGCTTGAAAAGAATATTCCGGTCCTCCAGCCTGCCCATTTTAAAGAGCAGGAAACTCTGGACACTCTGGCCTCCCACAACGCCGATCTAATGGTGATGGCTTTTGTAAATGTGTTTGTACCTGCAACTGCCTGTGCAGTGCCGAACCAGGGGGCCATTTGCTTTCATCCCTCGCTGTTACCGTTGCACCGCGGGCCATCAGCGGTGAACTGGCCAATTATTATGGGCAGCACCAAATCCGGGTTCTCGTGGTTTTATCCTACCGACGGTCTGGATGAAGGAGATGTACTTTTACAGTGGGAGTGCGAAATCGCTGCCGATGACACAGTGATTGATCTCTACTTTAAAAAGATATACCCGGCAGCTGTCGATTCTGCGCTGGAGGTTTGTAATCTTTTCAGAAGTGGTAATCCGCCGCGCAGTGAACAAGACGAGTCGCTTGCGACTTATGAACGTCGTTGTACGAAAAAACATGCAAAAATTGACTGGTATAAACCTGTCGATCAGGTTTATAACCTCATCCGTGGAACTAATCCTGCCCCGGGTGCGTGGTCCACAATTGGTGGTGAAGAACTGGGTGTATTTGACTGTAAAAAAGTCCCCGGTGATGGTGTTGCCGGGCGCATTGTGGAAATATCAGAAGAGGGGGTTAGTATACAATGCACCGGAGGCCGCATATTGGTCAAAAGAGTGAAGCCGGCTGGTGGTAAAAAGATCACCGCCAGCGAGTGGGTATCAGCCAGTGGAATCGCGGTTGGCGATAACCTGGGAACGTAAAACTTTGGGATAGAATAATGGCCGTTAAAACAGATATAGAAATCGCACGTGCTGCAACAAAAAAACCGATTCAAGAGATCGGTGAGCGCATCGGGATACCTGCACAATCACTGGTGCCCTACGGCCATGATAAAGCCAAGGTATCGGAAGAATTCATCAAGGCGCAGGCCGGAAAAGAAGACGGCAAGTTGATTCTTGTTACTGCGATCAACCCGACACCTGCCGGTGAAGGTAAGACAACCACTACAGTGGGTCTTGGTGACGGCTTAAATGCCATAGGCAAAAATGCCATGATCTGCATCCGTGAGGCATCGCTCGGGCCATGCTTTGGAATGAAAGGTGGTGCCGCAGGTGGCGGTTATGCTCAAGTGGTACCCATGGAAGATATGAATCTTCACTTCACCGGTGATTTCCACGCCATCACATCTGCGCATAACCTTTTGTCGGCAATGATCGATAACCATATCTATTGGGGTAACTCGCTCGAGATCGATTCACGCCGTGTGGTTTGGCGTCGTGTGCTTGATATGAATGACCGCGCCTTGCGTCAGATTACTGCAAGCCTGGGTGGCGCTACTAATGGTTTCCCAAGTGAAGCGGGATTCGATATCACTGTGGCATCAGAAGTAATGGCTATATTGTGTCTGGCTACAGACCTTAACGATCTTGAAAAACGACTCGGCGATATCATCGTTGCCTATCGTCGCGACAAAACACCAATCTACTGTCGTGATATAAAAGCCGACGGCGCCATGACCGTACTGCTAAAAGATGCCATGCAGCCGAACCTGGTGCAGACACTTGAAAACAACCCGGCATTTGTACACGGTGGTCCGTTTGCGAATATCGCGCATGGTTGTAACTCGGTTATTGCCACCAAAACTGCTCTGAAGCTGGCAGACTATGTGGTGACTGAAGCGGGCTTCGGCGCAGATTTAGGCGCTGAAAAATTCCTCGATATAAAATGTCGCAAGGCGGGTATCGCACCGTCGGCAGTGGTACTGGTTGCTACTGTTAGAGCCATGAAGATGAATGGCGGTGTTGCTAAGGATGACCTCAACGAAGAAAACGTTGACGCAGTGGCAGCAGGTTGTGCAAACCTTGGGCGCCATATTGAAAACCTCAAGAAGTACGGTGTGCCGGTAGTGGTTGCGATTAATCACTTCACCCTCGATACCGATGCCGAGGTAGCGAAGGTTCAGGAATATGTGAAAAGCCAGGGAAGTGAAGCCGTTATCTGTAAGCACTGGGCCTCTGGCTCTGAAGGGACCAAAGATCTGGCTACTCGCGTCGTAGAGATAATTGACGAAGGTGGTGCTAACTACGCGCCGATCTACCCGGATAAAATGTCCTTGATGGAAAAAATCGAAACCATCGCCACCGAAATTTACCGGGCAGATTCAGTAGTTGCAGACCAGCCGGTTCGTGATCAGTTGAAAGCCTGGGAAGATGCCGGCTATGGTGACCTGCCAATTTGTATCGCGAAAACCCAATATTCTTTTAGTACTGATCCGAATGAACGGGGCGCACCAACAGGCCATAACCTGCCAGTCCGCGAAGTTCGGCTTTCGGCTGGTGCCGGGTTTATTGTGGTCATCTGCGGGGCCATTATGACAATGCCGGGGCTGCCAAGAATGCCAGCGGCTGAGTCCATTCACCTGAATGATGCAGGTGAAATCGAAGGCCTTTTCTAGCCCCATTTTTTTGGTCGGGTAATTTAAAAAGGGTCAGCCATTTATGCTGGCCCTTTTTTTTGCCCGATAGTCCTTGATTCCGCCCGTCGCGGCCAGCCTTGGATGAAATGTTCGCCACTAGCACTTAAAGCCTATGGGGGCTCACTTTCCGCCGATTTCCCCGATAACTATAGCAATACTATTTGTGAAATTCACACTGTGTAATTTCTATTGTGAAATTTCGCGAGTCCTGCCATATAGTTGGGGCGGAATTTGACAGGCACTCCGGAACGCATGGAGCCCACGCTCCGTCAGGACTGGTAAAACGGGTAATCGAACATGACTAAGAAATACAACACGCTTATTTTAGGTGCGTCTTACGGCTCTTTACTGGGTACCAGACTTGCGATGGGCGGCCATGATGTCACGCTGGTTTGTACCGCAGGTACAGCGAAGCTTATTAACGACCAGGGTACTGTGGTCAGATTTCCGGTCCGTGGTCGCGAAGAGGCCGTGATTGTTAAGTCCGCTGATCTGCCCGGTTCGATCAAGGCGTCTGAGCCTTCACAAGTCAATGTGGCCGAATACGATTTAGTAGTGCTGGCGATGCAAGAGCCACAGTACAGCAGCTCTGTTGATGTGCGTGCCCTGACGGATCGCGTCGCCAGGGCAAAAATCCCATGCATGGCAATCATGAATATGCCGCCGCTGCCGTATATCAGTCGTCTGCCAGGCCTGGATGCCGGTACCGTCACCAGTTGTTATAAAGATCCCGCTGTATGGGATAAATTTGAACCGGGCCTGGTCACGCTTGCCAGTCCGGATCCGCAGGCGTTCCGGCCGGAAGATGCTGGTAAAAATGTGCTGCAAGTGAGTCTGCCAACTAACTTCAAGGTGGCGCGTTTTGAGTCTGAAGCACACACTGACATGTTACGCACCATGGAAGCAGACATGATTGCTGCTCGCTATCAGGTGGGTGATGAGCAGGTTGAACTGCCGGTTAAATTAAAGGTTCACGAGTCCCTATATGTGCCACTGGCGAAGTGGAGCATGCTGATGACTGGTAACTACCGATGTGTTCAGCGCGACGGCATGATTGCTATTCGCGATGCGGTACATCACAACGAAGCGCAGTCCAAAGAAGTTTACGAATGGACCGCAAAGGTTTGCGTTGCGCTGGGTGCTGATCCATCTGATCTGGTGCCATTTGAAAAATATGCGAACGCCGCAAAGGGATTATCGCAACCGTCATCTGCTGCTAAAGCGCTGGCCCGCGGTGCTCCCGCTATCGAGCGGGTTGATCGTTTAGTAAAGCTGATCGCTGAACAGAAAGGCCTAAGCCTGCCAATCGTTGATGAAATTGTAGGTAATGTGCAGTGGTATCTGGATAACAATCAACCGGAAGCAGATAGCCGGGTTGCCTGATCCGGTTTTATAAATTCTTTTTTATGTGTGATCTTCGGGGGTGCTGTTTAAATTAATCAGCACCCTTTTTTATGCGTGATCGAAACCACTACTGATCTTTCAACAGGTATCCGCGCGCGCTGCGCTGTCCGGCTGCTAACAAGGTAAATTTGAGTTCTGTTAAATGAAAGCTTGCCGTATGTTTGCGAGTTGTGCTGGTTTGCATTTCAATGGTGATTGACACGGATGGTAAATTGCACAGGCGTGTGAAATGATCTCGGCTGTATTTTTTTAGCAGACTATGAAGCATGAAAAAAATTTATCTGATATCGGCTATTATCGGTGCAGTGGTACCGTATCTGTTTTTTATCCCGTTTATTCAGCAGCATGGCGTTAATTTACCGCTATTTATTCAATCACTCTTTGCGAATGGCGCTGCGGGTGGTTTTTCGGCAGATCTGTTGATTACCTCTTTTGTCTTCTGGTGTTTTATGTTTCAGGCGCGTAAACGTGCAAACGGCCCGTCGCCCTGGGTGTTTATCGTGCTGAATCTCACTGTCGGATTAAGCTGTGCTTTTCCGGCCTGGCTTTACTGGCGTGAACGGAATATCAGTGAAACTTCTTCGGTTGCGGGTTAGGGTGCTTTTATTGGTGAATCGCTGGAGAGTAAAGTGTCATGCTCTGCTTTATATCAAACTACTTATTGATAAAACTGCTTGAATAGCGCGTCAAAGCAATTGCTGTTGCATCATGCCCGCGAGTTGTTTGCTCTGGGTTTGCCCAT
>CAZNOB010000259.1:0-6963 GCA_964574535.1 uncultured Granulosicoccaceae bacterium
GATCTTAATTTTCGCTATGCGTACTTTAAAACCATTGCCAAGGGTGGCAAATCGCTGATTCAGGCATGTAAGGATATGCACCTGAATCGAGTTATCTGTTACAAATCGCTGCTGCCGGAATTTGCAGACGATGATATCGAACAAAAACGCCTGCTTCGCGAAGCCAGAATAGCGGCTATTTTGCAACACCCCAACACTGTCCCGACGTACGAGCTGGGGCGCAATAACAAAGGCCACTACTACTTCACGATGAAGCTGGTTCACGGCTATACACTGCGTGAGATATTTAACTACAGAGAACGTTACGACACAGGTCAATTAGTCGATACCATTGTTCAAGTGGCGCGTGCTCTGGATTGCGCTCATTCGCACGGCGTGATTCACCGTGACTTAAAGCCCGAGAATATTCTGATCGGACCCTATGGTGAAGTGTTGTTGCTTGACTGGGGTTTAGCAAAAGTCTGGAACCAGCAGGGCAAGCGTTTACCAGTTGAAAGCGAGGTACCAAGTCGCGAAGATGAAGATCTCACCATGACCGGCTATCAGAAGTTGCAGGGCACGTTGTTCTATATGTCACCAGAGCAGATAGAGCGTGACCCTGCGATCGATACCCGTTCAGATATCTATAGCCTGGGGATAATCCTCTACGAGGCACTCACCGGCAGAACCCCGGCACAGGGTGAGCAAATAGATGAAGTAATTGCCAGCACCCTGAATGATGAACCGCCCAAACCTTCCGAGCTCACTGCAAATGTGCCGCCGATGCTGGAGGAAACCGTCATGATTTGTCTTAATAAAAAGGCAGACGAACGCATCCAGACTACCGCAGAACTGATCCGCCTGTTGCAGCAAAACTGGTCTTTGGGGTAGGGGTTAAGGGCGGTGTGCTGCCTTTCAGGCGCTAAACGCGGATCGACCGCTTGACAGCATCACGTCCAGATATTCAATCCGGTCCTGTCCCCAAAAAGCCTCACCTTTGTACACGTAGGCTGGGGCGCCGACAGCTCCTGCTGTGATGGCATCTTCAGAGTTCTGTGCGCGTAACGCGGTCGCTTCGGGTTCATTTGCAGCAGAGAGTACAGCATCGGCGTCGTGACCATTCGCGTCCAGCAGACTGGCAAGTACTTTGTCGTCAGCAATCTGTTTTTGCTCCGCCCACAGGCCAGTCGTGACTGACTTTAAAAACGCCGCCGGATTCTCACCACGGATAACCAGTGCCGCGCAACATAAGTCCGCCAGAGTTGCATCTGTGGGGTAGTGAGCCGGATTGATATTCATTTTCAACTTCCGATACTGGGCTGCTCTTTGCAATTCGATCAGTCGGTATTGCTGTCTGACTTTGGTTCTTTGTGGCAATGGAACAGACCCCGACTCAGCCCATACAGCAGCAATTGAAAACGGTTTAAAAACAACCGTTTTATTATGCCGGTCTGCCATATCAAGAAAAGCCCGGTGGCCCAGAAATACAAAAGGAGATGTGCAGGTAAAATAATAGTCAATAGTGCTGGCCACAATGAATGCTCTAGTCCGATAAGCCCCTATCATCAACTGAAGGAGTATCTGGTTCAAGTGATTCAAGAAAGGTTCGTCCTGTTCAAAAATAATTGGCCGCACCCCATATGATTTGTTAATGCCTCTGTTCATGCTCAGCAGTACTTTATTCGGGTTCAATTGATAGTCGGGTTTCTCAGGATCCATTCCGATGGAACAATACAAAGGACGTCAGAACTGATCAATCAAATGTCGGTCGTTTGGAAGTCCAGACGCTACACGCATCTGGCGGCTTACTGCTTTCATCTAAACCACTTATAGGCGTCATACCTTTACTGTCGAGATATTTTCGGCAACTACATAAAAAAGCCGTCCAGTAAATACGATAAACAGACGATAAAACGCGAAGCGTTCGCTCGTGTGTCATCGCTCTTGCTCAACCCGCGTTTAATCAGTTTTGAGAATGATTGTGGAAGTGGGTCGGCGCGCTATGGATGGCGCAAAGAGCGCCGCCAGCCATGGATGGCTGTTTGTGCGACCCCTTCCGCGATCACTCTCAAAATGCCGCAGGCACCCGAAGGGCTGAATTGTCGCAAAAAGACTTTTGGTTACTTTTCGGCTTTTGAAAAGTGACTCCGCCTGAAGGGCATGCCGCTTTTGGTCTTTTGAAAATGAAGGCCCCGGCAGGGGTCCAGACAAGCATAGACAAACAACTAATCCTCGAATTAAAGTGACTAGTCAACAAGCATCGTCAAGCCCACAAACTCTAGAAAATTAAATCTTGTACGCTCAGAGCCCCAGACCGCAGATTGTGCTGTCCAGAACTACTGCGTCGAACATTCCCTTCAGCGACAAGTTTGCATCCCCTTGCCGAGAGCAGCCTGTAATGTGCGATAATAGGGAGAGGAGTGTCGCCAGACCATGGAATAATGGTCGTACACCAGAAACCGAGAGGAACATCAATGCATTTAGCAAAAAGGTCATTATTCGCCATTCCGCTTGCCGTGGCTGCTATTGCTGCGCCAACTACTGCGAGCGCTGAGGGCACATTAAATGTTTACAACTGGGCTGAGTACATCGGTGAGGAAACCATCGCGAATTTCGAAAAAGAATTCGATATCAAGGTCACTTACGACAACTACGACTCCGTGGAAACAGCTGATGCGAAACTGCTTGCAGGCAATTCCGGCTACGACGTAGTTGCACACTCCGGCACATCGATTGGCCGCCTGATACCGGCTGGCATACTGCTGGAGATTGATAAATCAAAACTAAAAAACTACCAGCACATGCGTGAAGATGTGATGGGTCAACTGGCCGCCAACTGGGATCCGGACAACAAATATGTTGTGCCATATATGTGGGGTACACACGGCGTTACCTACAATGAAGAGCTGGTCCGGGAAACACATCCGGATGCGCCGATTGGATCAATGGATATGATATTCAATCCGGAACACCTGTCGAAGCTAGCCGAATGTGGTGTTTCTTTTCTTGATTCACCAACCGATATCATGCCGATGGCACTGGCCCATCTGGGTCTTGATCCAAGCTCTACTGCCAAGGAAGACTACGACAAGGCCGGAGAACTCCTTGCGTCCATTCGACCGTATATAAAAACCTTCGACAACTACGCCTACCAGCGCATGCCAGAAAAAGAATTCTGTGTTGCCGTGACCTGGGGGCCTGACGGGCTGCTGGCGATGTCGGGTGCTGCAGAAGCAAATACCGGCGTGGTACTGGATTTCTTCAGCCCGGAGGGCGAGGGCAAGGCAAATGTATGGGTCGATGGCTGGGTTATTCCGGCCGATGCCAAAAATGTTGAAAATGCACACTTGTTTCTGGATTACATGATGCGCCCCGAAGTCGCAGCAGCTGACAGCAACTTTACCTGGTATGCAACTGCCAATAAGGATGCCATTCCATTGATTGATGAGGAAGTCACCGGCAGCATTGCGGCGTTTCCTCCGGCAGAGGCTGTCGCCAATATGTACACCTTAAATGTTATCCCGCCTAAATCAGAAAGAGTCAGAACCCGGGTCTGGACCAAGTTTAAAGCCGGTCAATAGACTGCATCATGGCAACAAAGGTCCTGCAGCTGCAGGACCTCTGCTACACGACCCATTTTCCGGATTAATGCATGAGTCAGGCTAACAGCCAGGTATCCGCCTATCCGTGGCGCGATGACGAAGCTACACCCTTTATTCAAATAAAAGACCTGAGTAAACGCTTCGGCCGTTTTGTTGCGGTCGACAACGTCAGTCTGGATATTTATAAAGGCGAACTCTTCGGCTTGTTAGGTGGCTCTGGCTGTGGAAAAACCACGCTGCTTCGAATGCTTGCAGGCTTCGAATTGCCATCGGGTGGATCAATAACCATTGACGGCGCAGACATGACCAACGTGCCGCCCTACGAACGGCCGGTTAATATGATGTTTCAATCGTATGCCTTGTTTCCACATATGTCAGTTGAAAAAAATATTGCCTACGGACTCAAGCGTGATGGCATTGCGCGCAGCGAGATCAATGATCGTGTAGCCGAGATGCTGACAATGGTTGAGCTAACAGACTTCAGAAAGCGAAAGCCATCGCAACTGTCCGGTGGCCAGCGTCAGCGCGTAGCACTGGCCAGGGCGTTGGTGAAACGTCCCAAAGTGCTTTTGCTTGACGAGCCCTTGGCAGCACTTGATAAGCGCCTGCGTGAACAAACACAGTTTGAACTCATGAACATACAGGACAAGCTGGGGGTGACATTCATTGTTGTTACTCATGACCAGGAAGAGGCGATGACACTATCTACTCGCATCGCTGTGATGGATGCGGGAAAATTCAAACAGATCGGAGAACCCGCCGAAATTTATGAAAACCCTGCTTCACGTTTCATTGCAAATTTCATCGGATCAGCCAATCTTTTAAGTGTTAACGTGACGGGTGGCGGCGAAGGCAGGCTTACGCTTGAACATGAATCCAGCGGAAAGCACTTCACCCTGATCAGTGACAAGCCGCAAACAGACGGCGAGCAGCTCACTCTGGCATTGAGACCGGAAAAAATATTAATCGATAAACAGCCGCTCCCTCAATGTGATAATCAGCTAAGCGGTAAGGTCAGAGAAATAGCTTACCTGGGGAAAATATCCACCTATCGTGTTGAAACAGATATTGGTGAAACAATAGAAGTCACCGCCCCGAATCAGTTTCGTCCTCGTGATGTACAGGATGGAATTGACTGGGATGACCATGTGCATATTGGCTGGAGCGCCGAAAGTGCATTGTTGTTGAGCGACTAGTCCCGGTGAAATTTGCAAACTGGTTACAGCACCACTGGCAGTCGATCGTAGCGGGTATCCCTTTTATCTGGTTGCTGGTTTTTTTTCTAGCGCCTTTTTTTATTGTTCTAAAGATCAGTCTGGCAGATTCACTGATCGCAAGTCCGCCTTTCTCTGATCTGTTGCAGTGGGGTGAGGGATGGCTGCCATCGGTGACCGTGACCGCAGATAACTACGCCTATTTATGGGAAGACGATCTGTATGTGCGCACGTATATTAGCTCCATTAAAATTGCATCAATCAGTACGCTGCTGTGTTTGTTGATTGGTTATCCCATTGCTTACGCGATTGCACGCGCAGACGGTGCTACCCGCTATATACTGCTGTTTCTAATTATCCTGCCATTCTGGACATCCTTTCTGTTGCGTGTGTATGCGTGGATGGGGCTGTTAGCCGATCAGGGAACACTAAACAACTTTTTGATGTGGATTGGTGTTATCGACAAACCCATCCGTTTGCTTTATACACAGCTTGCAGTCTATGTGGGTATTGTCTATTCCTATTTGCCATTCATGATATTGCCACTCTATGCCAATATGGAAAAGCTCGATGGCTCATTGCAGGAAGCCGCCGCCGACCTCGGTGCAAAACCTCTGGCTGGTTTCCTGAGTGTGACACTGCCACTGACTGCACCGGGAATCCTTGCCGGTTGTCTGCTGGTTTTTATTCCTGCAACCGGAGAGTTTGTGATCCCCGATCTGCTTGGCGGTGGCAATGTATTGATGATTGGACGGGTACTCTTTGGCGAGTTCAATTTAAACCATGACTGGCCTGTCGCATCGGCGGTAGCGGTTGCACTGTTAATCGTATTGGTTGTGCCGATGATGCTGTATCACCGCGTACAAGCCAACAACGCGGAGCCGAGCACATGACCGGCCGTCGCTCCCGCTTTTTGTTTGGCGTACTGTGCTTTGGGCTGGCATTTTTGTATGTGCCCATCATTTTGATGATGATCTACTCGTTTAACTACTCGAAGCTGGTGCCAGTGTGGGGCGGCTTCTCTACCCGATGGTACACCCACTTATTTCAAAGCGAAGAAGTCTGGGCGGCAACCTCCCTTAGTCTGAAGATCGCGGTGATGAACGCCACTTTTGCAGTAGCGCTGGGCACATTGGCCGGATTGGCGCTGGCGCGAATTCACCGTTTCAGGGGTCGTACTCTTTTTACTGGCATGATCTCGGCACCGCTGGTCATGCCAGAGGTTATCACCGGGTTGTCTTTGCTATTGCTTTTTATCACATTCAATCAGCTTTTCGGATGGCCCGCTAACCGCGGCATCACCACAATCACCATTGCCCATATTACGTTTTCAATGGCCTTTGTGGCGATCATCATCCAGTCACGTCTTGCCGGTACCGGGCGCGATCTTGAAGAAGCCGCACTCGACCTGGGCGCTAAACCCTTCCGGGTGTTGTGGGACATTACTTTGCCACAACTTGCCCCCGGCATGGTCGCAGGCTGGTTGCTGGCGTTCACCTTATCGCTCGATGATCTGGTGATTGCAAGTTTTGTATCCGGCCCGGGAGCCACCACGCTGCCGATGTTGATTTACTCAAGAATACGTCTTGGTTTAAGGCCGGATATCAATGCACTGGCGACAATCATCATTCTGACGGTGACTATTGGCGTATTGATAGCGGGCTGGATTATCTTAAGGCAACAACGCCAGAGGGCCCGCAGCTAAAACCCGCTACTTTTAGGGGGCCTGCAGTTTAATTAGTGCTCATCCAAAAACAGGGGCGTAGCGAGAATCACTGAGGTGCATGAGATTTTACCGGCTACACGTGGGCGTTTAGTCATTCTAACTAACACCATGTAGTTGGTGAAAGATCACGTGCAGTCAGTGGTTCGCAGTAGCGCTTGTTTCTGGATGGGCACTAATTAATCCCATCTAAGACAAAACCCTCGCAGGGGCCGCCAGGCGCTCGTACCACAACGCCTCGCAAAACCGTTATCAATCCAGTTGTCACGATATACCTGTAAAAAACCCAAAGCGTTAGCTCTTGCTCTTGCTCTTGCTCTTGCTCTTGCTTTTGCTCTTCGCTCTACCCGCGTTTAATCAGTTTTGAGAGTGATTGTGGAAGTGGGTCGACGCGCCACGGATGGCGCAAAGAGCGCTGTCAGCCATGGATGGCTGTTTGCGCGAC
>CAZNOB010000260.1:0-6944 GCA_964574535.1 uncultured Granulosicoccaceae bacterium
GCGGTACCTCGAATAGTAAGACGACCGGCATCAGAGATGTCTGCGGTTGCAGGAGAAGTCAGGTTAACTTCGATAAATTCAATTCGCAGATCAAAGCTGCCAAACGCACCGGTTACAACAAAAACGTCACCGCTATCAAGATTACCAGTATCGCCACCGTTGACTGCTATCGGTGCTGATGGAAAACTGCTCGATTCAAGGTTGAATGCCTGAGTTCCCTCTTCGGTATCCAGAATCCCGTCGTTGTCATCATCCAGATCGTCAACATCGTCAACACCATCGCCGTCTAAATCAGCAAGAATTCCGGCAAAGGCAATAGCCTGTATAGTGCGCGCTTCAATGCTGCCAGTCTGATGCTCAAGATTCCAGTTGCCACCTTTTGCGTCACTACCCGTATCATTAATGGAGGCTGCGATGTCAGCACCGGTTAGCTGTGAAAGTAATGCAGTTGCAGCCTGTCCTTTGTCTCCTGCAGAGAAATCACATCCGTATAAAAGAATGTCTCCATGCTCTGATAATGCCTCACCAATAGATGCCAGCTCATCGACATAATCAGCCTGCATGCTTTGGCTGTCTAATACACTGGAACCAAGGTTAATTGCTCCCTGATCTCCATGTGAAATAATGTGAACTGCATCGATGTCTGAGTACTGAGACAGTACTTCACTGATTTGCTCGACACCATCGGAGGATGAATCGATAAAGAAAACGAGCGCATCAGGATCTATAGCACTTAAGATATCGTCGATGTCAGAATTCTGCATATCAACGACAGCATTATCTATGAAGACCACTTCCGATGGAGACGTATCAACAGAACTGTCTGCGAGATCAGATTCCAGAGGACTGTCATTCTTATCGTCAGATTGTCTATTGACTGCTAATGCAAGGATCGCGTTATCAACGATGTTGTCGGTCCCTTCGGGACTAATGCCGTCAACAAGTGTTGAGGCTGCTGCGCCATCGAGTAATAGTCTTTGCTCAAGAGCCTGCATCGTTAGTTTTTTTGCAGATC
The DNA here is from genome assembly GCA_964574535.1 of uncultured Granulosicoccaceae bacterium. Classification (GTDB taxonomy): domain Bacteria; phylum Pseudomonadota; class Gammaproteobacteria; order Granulosicoccales; family Granulosicoccaceae. The sequence continues at coordinate 1,016 of CAZNOB010000260.1, forward strand.
TATTACCAGCATTTTTGGAACTTCTCATGGATTTCCTTGAGCGTGTTGTCATTTTTTCTTGTAAAAAATGAGAGTCTTGATACAAAGCTACTATCAAAAAGGAATGTTTCTATTCGATCCATGAATACAACTGAAATAGTTGACTCAAGATGGATGCCACGAGGTGCGCGAATGGCACTGGTTAACATAAAAAAAGATGGCGACTGCAAGTTTTGAGCAAGGAGACGAAGTGACTTTGTGACAGGCTTCAAAAAATTTTATGTTAGTAATATTCCCGTTGGGGGAGGGGGCTTCATTTTTGAAAAGAAGGAAAGCGGCAGCCCTTACTTTTCAACAGCCGAAAAGTAACCAAAAGTCTTTTTGCGACTACTTAGCCCTTCGGGTGCCTGCGGCATTTTGAGAGTGATCGTGCAAGTAGATAGCGCTTGCAGCCATCCATGGCTGACAGCGCTCTTTGCGCCATATGTGGCGCAAAGACCCACTTGCACGATCACTCTCAAAACTGATTAATCGCGGGTAGATCAAAAGCAAAAGCGGCAGAGTTTTGGGGATTGGTATGCGTTGCAGATTGCAGGCAGATGTTATTCGATGGGCGCGCGTTGGAACTGTCGTGGTCGCGTGGCTTGCAGGAGGTAGATTGTCTTTGTTAGTTGTTCGTGTTTCCTTAGTGGTTTGTTATATCCACAGTCACCAAGGTGTGTTCATGTCATTCGTTGCAGTGGCGTAGATTGAGTTTGAAATGCACTCCATGAAATTCCGGCGGTACTGACGCTTACGTAGTTCTGATCTCTATTTTGTGTCTGATGAAAGCACTACGTCACTAAACATTCCTTCACTACTGGTGCCTGTATTATCAGTATCACAAAAGAAACCAAGGGTTTCGAGTGTCGGTGTGCCGGTACCACCTATGTCGCTGTAGATTTGTCTTAGGTCAACAGTCTGATCGAACCATTTTCCCACGTTCTCGTTCAAACCATTTGCAACGTAGTGATAAAAGTCACCGATGATCTTGTAGTCCCCCGGGACATACTTTTTGTTGCTCCAGATGATCTCCATGGCGCGACGGTCGCCATTCTCGTTCGAGAACGTTAGAAAAAAGCGGACAGGGTGATCATCCCCATCTCTGATGGCCTCATCTATGTCACTGTCAACGGGTTGAATGACCTTCCAGCGCCACGACAGTATTGGATGAGTGCTGAGGGGAATTGCTGTATCGCGACCGAGGATGGACGCGCTGTCATTGGTGACGCAGCGAAGCACTGCTGTGCCGTTCTCCTGCGACATTTCATAATTTGCTGCGGTCACTGTCAGGAATTTTCGATGTACCCAGCCCGCAGGCAGTTCCTGAGTGTCAAGATCTGCCAGCAGTTCTACCGGCGCATCGCCTGCCGTCAGAGGATCGCCGGTGTTGAATAGTGACGGGCGGGTTTGCCAGTAGATGACGCCCGCAATGGCAACAACAAGAATCGCAAGTACAGTTTTTTTCATATCGATCTGAGGTAACAGGCTTCCCCGTGGTACGGTTGGTTATTGTTACCTGGCTGTGCCTGATATTGATAGCTTGAAAAATAAGCTAAATTCAACGTGTAATGCTGATATCGGGGGATGTGGAAATTGATTGATAAACCACGCAATATCGTTCTGTTAGTTTAATGAGCGTATCCAGTTGCTCCTGGTCAGCGTCTGTATCAAGGTCAAAGTGCAGGCGAATGTTTTTGAATCCTACGGGGGCTTCTTTTGCAACACCCAGAGTGCCGCGAAAATCGAGGTCACCTTCTGCCGATATAGTTGCATCGCGCAGATCAATTTCAATGGCTGTTGCTACCGCCTTTAAAGTTACTCCTGCGCAGGCTACCAGCGCCTCCAGCAGCATGTCTCCTGAACATAGACCTGTGCCATCACCACCAGTGGCCGGGTGAAGGCCGGCCTCTGCAATTGCCTTGCCAGTGTCCACCCTGCAGGTAACACCTTCTCCGATACGGCCATTTGCCTTCAATGTAATAACGGCCGAATCAGGTTCGTCTCTGTATTTCTGCTTCAGCGGTGCTTGTAGTGATTTTAGTTCGACGGCATCCATTGATGGTTCCTGTGTAGTAAATTACGTTGTTTTCACTCAGGCCAGATATTACCTGAGCCCGGAGAAGACTAGAAGAATATTTCCCGACAGCTCCTTAGACTGCCTGGTTGCCGTATAGTTGCTGCATTCAGCGGTATGCGCAAGTCTCCGTCTGAATTCAGCTTATGGCCTGTTTTGTAATTTTGATTGCGGAAGTCAAAACGTGAGGAATAATGCTTGCTAAAGTGTTTCCCCGTTAATTAGCTTGGCCGGTACAGCAGATACTTTTTGGGTTGCTTCGTTTTTCAGTGAACTGACCATTTGTTCTGCTGATAATTTGCCAATTTGCAGGACTGGTATTGCGGTGGTAGTTAACCGTTGTGGCAAGACAGAAGCGGCTTCGTGGCCGCCCCAGCCAGCAATGCCGATATCATCAGGTACACGAATACCTTTGCGCTGACACCATGCCAGGCCTCCCATGGCCAGGGCATCGTCCATATAGTAAATCATATCTGCCGCCTGGGTATGGTTTAACAGGTTTTCGGTGCCGTAATAGCCAGCATAGAAGCCGGGTTGATCATTGAGTATTTCTGTGTGAACAATTGCTCCACCAAACTCGTTAAAGCCTTTGGTAAAACCAGCAATACGCTCGGGTGTCACGGTTTTATCGTCAGAAGCTGCCAGTAACAGGGCTGCTTTTTTATAGCCTTTGAGTATGGCGTGCTGGCTCATGGCAAACCCAGCGTCGTACTCGTTGAATCCGACAGACATATTTATCGGGCTGGTGTTTAAGTCCCAGAATTCCAGCACCGGTACGGCGGAATCCTGAAGCAGTTTCAATGTACTTTTGCTGTGGTACTTGCTGGACAACATCACCCCGGCGGGGCGCCAGGCAAGTATGTTTTTGAGCCAGGCTTCTTCCTGCTGCTGCTGATGGTTGTGGCTGCCAATGATGATCTGGTAGCCGAGACGTTCAAATGTACGATCAATACTTTCCAATACCTGCATCAGTAGATAGCTCGACAAACTAGGCACACAGACGCCCATGAGAGTCGACGCCTGCGCGGTTGCGAATGTGGTTGCGAGCCTGTTTGGCAGGTAGCCGTGTCGTTCGACCTCACGCATGACTTTTTCCCGAGTAGCTTCGGAAAATCCATCTGCATTACGCAACACGCGTGAAACTGTCATTTTCGATACACCAGCAGCCTGAGCGATTTGCATTAGGCTAATGCTCTGTTTTTTATCACCTTTTATTGTCGTTTTCCTTTCAGCTCGCTCGGACGGTGGAATATAGCATGTTTGCAGATAGTGCTTGACATTGGCGTTTTGAAAAATTACGTTACCGGTAACGTTATCACGATTGAACCATCTGGGGAGGGAATTTGCAGCAAAGCGACGGGTTGTTTTTTGATCGTGTCTCGAAAAACTTCGGTGGCACACAGGCGCTGCGAGATGTGTCACTTCATGTAGAGCGAGGGGAAATCGTCGCTTTACTTGGTGAGAACGGTGCGGGTAAGTCTACCCTGATCAAGGCCCTCGGCGGTTTGCATAAACCGGATGAAGGGCGCGTGTTGATTGACGGTTCAGAGTATTCCCATTCCCTGAGTGGCCAGGGTGGTGGTGCCTCAGTAGCTTTTATCCATCAAGACCTCGGCCTGATTGAATGGATGAGCATTGCCGAGAATATCGCAATGGCTATTGGTTTCGAAAAGATAGGGAAATTTATTTCATGGCGCCGCACGGAGGATGTTGCGGAGAAAGCATTGCGATTGATTGATAGTGATTTTGATCCGTCTACTCGTGTCTCTTCACTGTCTCGAACTGAAAAATCATTGGTAGCAATAGCCCGGGCGCTGGTGGTTGATTGTGATTTTCTGGTGCTGGACGAACCGACCGCCAGTCTGCCTGCCGATGAGGTTGAGCGCTTGTTTCGAGCGCTCCGTCCGCTGCGAGAGAAAGGCGTGGGTATGATCTACGTTTCACATCGACTGGATGAAATATTTCGCATTGCCGACAGAGTAGCCGTACTGCGCGACGGTAAAATGGTAGGCGTACGCAATATTGAGCACACATCCCCCGAAGAGCTTGTCACGCTGATTGTGGGTCGAAAGACTCGTGCAATCAATAAAACGGAGCCTGAGACGGGTGCGGTTGTTTTAGGCATTGACCGTTTAAAAACTAAACGGGTCGGCCCCGTAAGCCTGCAGCTGGCGCGCGGCGAGATGCTTGGTCTGGTGGGCTTGCGCGGGGCAGGGCATGAAGACATTGGTCGAGTGCTCTACGGACTTAAAAAGCATACGGGCACTGTCGCGATTGAAAATCAACAGGTGCTGTTGCGTGACCCGGCGCATGCGATAGAAATGGGTATCGGATTTATCGCCGGTGACCGTATTGTTGAATCAATAGCGTCATCCCTGTCCATCTGTGAAAACGTGTTCCTGAATCCGTTAATCAAAGGCCGCGGCTTACTTGAGCTGCAGTGGGGATCGCGGGAAGCATCCAGCGCTACCGAACTGGGCACCCTGGTAGGTTTAAGCCCCAATGACCCCGCACTCGCGATAGAAGCCTTGTCTGGTGGCAATCAACAAAAGGTTGTTGTCGGGCGCTGGCTTGATACCGGTCGCAGGATACTAATTGCAGAAGATCCAACGGCTGGTGTTGATGTTGGTGCAAAGGCAGAAATTTATCAGCTGTTGTTTGACGCCACACGTACAGGGATGGGGGTGCTGGTGGTATCAACAGACTTTGAAGAAGTAGCCAACATTTGTCATCGGGCTTTAGTGTTCAGCCGTGGTGCATTGGTGTCTGAACTTACCGGTATAGAGCTATCAACAGAAAATTTGATTCAACAGGCATCAGCCGGCGAAGTTGAAACCACAGCAGAGGGAATGACCAATGCAATCAGTTGAATCCAACGCGCTTGAGCCGACAAAAGCCGAGTTAAAGCAACTGGGTTTTTTTAAAAAGCTCGTACGCTTGCTGCCTGTCTATGGATTGGTCTTACTTACGCTTTTTTTAGTGGCGCTGTTTTCATTTCTGTTGCCAGACACTTTTCCAACCATGTTGAACTTACGTGCCATTCTTTCGGATAAATCGATTATCGCATTATTAAGTCTGGCCGCGATGGTGCCAATGGCGGCAGGTAGAATTGACTTGACGGTGGGCTATGGAATTGTGATCTGGCATATCCTGGCTATTTCACTGCAAACCATTTACGGAATACCTTGGCCAGTCGCGGTGTTGATTGTGCTGTTGCTTGGCGCGCTTGTCGGTTTTTTTAACGGCTTGCTTGTTGAGGTAGCAAAAATAGACAGTTTCATCGCTACGCTGGGCACAGGGACTATTTTGTATGCATTAGCACTATGGCATACCGGTGGGCGGCAGATGGTGGGCCTCCTGCCAGATGGATTTTACGCAATTAACGGCACATTCCTTTTTGGTTTGCCGATCACTGCGTACTACATATTGATAATAGCTTTGGCGTTATGGCTGATACTGGAATACACACCGGTTGGCCGCTTTTTATATGCTATTGGTGCTAATCCTCGCGCCGCAGAACTGAATGGTATACCCACCAGAAAGTTTGTGGTTGGTGCATTTATAACGTCGGGCACCCTGACAGCACTTGCCGGTGTGTTACTGGCTTCCAAGTTACGCATCGGCCAGGCCAGCGTCGGCCTGGAGTTTTTATTACCAGCACTTGTCGGTGCGTTTCTCGGTTCCACCACAATCAAACCAGGGCGCGTCAATGTATGGGGCACAATAGTGGGGGTGGCCATTCTAGCGGTAGGTATTTCTGGGATTCAACAGTTTGGTGGCTCGTTCTGGGTCGAACCAATGTTCAATGGTGTCACATTGCTGGTAGCAATTGGC
>CAZNOB010000261.1:0-6928 GCA_964574535.1 uncultured Granulosicoccaceae bacterium
GCATGTGCGGTGTGATCCTTCCCTTTGCTTCTGTAAACAACGCCAGTGGCACGAAAGCCACTAAGCGAAATTCGTAACACCTGTGCATTCGTTTTAACGGTGAGATTAGAGCGTTTTAATGCCGGTCTCAAATAGCAACGTGAAGCGGACGCACGCAGACCCCCTTTAGTGGTGATCTGATATAGCGCTGCGCCTTCCATGGCTTCAGCGTTGTAATCAGGGTTGGTGGGGATTTGTAGTTGCGATGTGGCCTCCAGATAGTGTTTGCAGAGCGAGTGAACTTCCTGTCTGGTATCGTGAACGGCAAGTGGTCCATCTTGCCCGCGACCTTTGGACTTGATTCCATCCCAGTTTTCCATGCGTTTAAAAACGGGAGCAATATCCTGCCACGACCAGCCGGGTGCATCTTTAGCCCAGTCGTCGTAGTCGGCTGGATGTCCGCGCACATACACCATGGCATTAATAGAGCTTGACCCACCCAGCACACGCCCGCGTGGCCAGTAGCTGGTTCTGTTACCTAGTCCGGGATCGGGTTCGGTGGTGTACTTCCAATTAACGTTTTTATCATAATAAGTTTTGCCATAGCCGATTGGCATTTGCACAAAAAAACGCCGATCAGTGCCGCCTGCTTCCAGCACGAGAACGGTATGTTTTCCGCTTGCGCTCAGGCGATTGGCAATGACTGAGCCTGCTGAACCAGCTCCCACAATAATGTAGTCAAAGGTGCTTATAGTGGAGGTTCCTGGCCTGGTTTATTCATCTGGCGAGTTGGTGATTCAGGGCTGTGCTATCTCTGAATGGTTTAAAATCATAATAACAGTTTTTTTAAAAAGTAGTCCTGGGAGAACTCGTCCCGGCGAGCGGTGCACTGTCGCGCAAGTATGACATCTCTGCCAGGGGCCTTCATTTTTGAAGAAGACCAAAAACGGAAGTAAAAATTCTTTTTGCTACAATTCAGCCCTTCTGGTGCCTGCGGCATTTAGAGAGTGATCGTGCAAGTGGATAGCGCTTGCGGCCTTCCCTGGCTAACAGCGCTTTTTGCGCCATTCATGGCGCGCCGACCCACTTGCGCGATCACTCTCAAAACTGATTAAACGCGGGTAGAGCAAGAGCAAACGCTTTGCCTTTTTCGTTTGTTTATTGTATTTACAGGACATACATTTGTATGTTGCCGAAAATATCTCGATACTAAAAATCAGACACTCCTGCATTTGTTAGATGAAAGCCTGCGCGGTAGAAGTTTGTGTAGCGAGAACCAGCCATGGCGAGGGCCCCTGTCTTACTAAATGATGGTGTTATTATTTGAGGCGCATTGTTGTTCAGTTGTCCCGAAAATGATCGATAATTCCTATCACCTTTGTCGTGCCGTCGGGGTGCGTTCGCAGTAGCAGAGGTTCTGCCACGCAGGCTCCTGGCTGCTGAGGATTATTGGTCTATATGTGTGAGTCTGACGACAGAGTGCGATAAGATGTGTGCAGGTTAATTCATGCCAGTGCTGCGAGAGGTGTGCGATGCGGAAATTATGGGGCAGAAAATCTTCGTCTAATGTTCAGGCTGTGCGTTGGTGCCTTGAAGTGTTGGGGCTGGAGTATGAACAGATCGATGCGGGGTTTACCTATGGGGTCGTCGATACCGACGAGTACCATGTACTTAATCCGAATCGCACGGTACCCACACTTCAGGAAGATAATCAATCTTCGCTGTGGGAAAGTGGTGCTATCATTCGTTATTTGGCAAACCAGTATGCGCCTGCTTCGTTTTGGCCGTCTGATCCGCTTGAAAGATCAATCGTTGACCAGTGGGCTGAGTGGGCAAAAATAAACATTGCATTGGGTTTTACAGGCCCGGTGTTTTGGAAAGTGGTTAGAACAGCTCCGTCCAGGCAAGATCCTGTACTTATTGCAGAAAACCTTAAGCTACTCGATCGGTATTTGACTATTGCAAATCGGCAGTTGTCGGGTAATGAGTATTTAACCGGTGAAAAAATAACGGTAGCCGACATTCAGTTCGGGCACGTATTGTACCGCTACTTCGATATTAGTATATCGCGTGCAGCCCATCCGAATATTGAACGCTACTACAATATGCTGGCAGAACGGAAGGACTACCAGCGATGTGTGATGGTCAGCTATGATGAACTCAGAGTGGATGACGACTAACTTTCAACCTGCCATTGAAGCACAGAATTCAAAGCTGGCAGCCTTTCATCTATTTAAATCGCTTTAATAAGCGTATCTACAATATTCCGGACAGCCGCTTGATTAGCTTCGTCCTTTAAATCACCGTTGTCATCAAAGGCCTCCATGGCATTAGGTAGCGTAACGAAGCCCGGTACCACCATAACACTGAGTTCTGCTAATGAATCTCTGAGCCGTGGAATCACTCTAATCCCCCCCAGCTTACCGGGAGACGACGCCATGATTGCTGCTTTCTTGCCATCATAAGCAACCTTTCCTTTTTCATCCCCTTCCGGGCGTGATGTCCAGCTGAAGGTGTTCGATAACAGTGGAGTTATATGGCCATTGTATTCAGGGCTTACGATAATAAATCCATCGCTGCCGGCCATTAATTTTTTCAGCTTACGGATTGATTCCGGAATTCCATGGTTATCTTCATCATCACCGTTATAAATGGCAGCCGGGTAGTCAGCTAAATCAATTAGCGTCACCGAGGCCCCGGAAGCGGTGGCTATTTTCGCCGCTGCTGCCGCCAGTTTTTTACTTACTGAAGCAGACCGAGTGCTGCCTGCAAAAACCAAAAGTTTTTTCACTGAAGTTCTCTTGAATTAGGTGTGCGATTACAAATGCGCCTGGCGCACTGATTTTAATATCTGATGCTTGCATTGTCAGATGCAGAACTTGACAAGCAGCAGGAAATATTTTGTGATAATCTGTTTTGATTGTAACACCTGAAGTGAACTTTAGGTCAAGGGATTTTAATATGAAAAAAGACCCGCTGATCAGTATTGGCGTTGTTGCAAAACGCACTGGAGTAGCGGTTTCGGCCATTCGATATTATGAGAGTGTGGGCTTGTTACCTGCTGTTCGTGGAGCAGGGGGCAGGCGCCTTTTCCCGCGGTCGGTGATCAGGCGGGTATCGTTTATTCTGATCTCTCAGCAAATGGGATATTCGTTGGAAGACATCGCCGAACTCATCGCTACTCTGCCAGATCAGCGAACACCAACCAAGGCAGATTGGCAAAAGCTGAGCGGAATTTTTAGCCGCGATATTGATCGGCGTATTGAGCATTTAACTCAACTCAAAGGATCATTAGCGGGCTGTATTGGTTGTGGCTGCCTTTCTTTAAAGTCCTGCGGGCTTTATAACCCGGAGGATAATGCTGCAAAACAAGGCAATGGTCCTCGCTACCTGTTAGGGGATCTACCAGGGATTTAAATCAGGGTTTTACGGGACGCGTGACGACTGCGTAACCGCCACTGCCAGGTGATTAGCAGCAGGATCAGCATTGCAAGGTTGAATGATCCCCCTGAGTCTGGTGTGGCTCCGGCCGGATCAGGGTTGTCTTCTGTGCTGTTAGCAGAGGGGCTGTTGTCGGTTGTTTCTCCGTTGTCATTGTCTTCCGCGCTATTGTCTGTAGTAGTCGGTGTATCAGTGTTGTCTGGTGTCTCGGTGGTGTCTGTAGTCGTGGGACTATCGGTATTGTCCGGAGTGGTTGGGGTATCGGTATTGTTGGGGGTGGTCGTACTATCGGTATCGTCCGGAGTCGTCGGGCTATCGGTATTGTCTGGAGTTTCGGCGGTGTCCGGAGTATCTGGCGTTTGCATATTGAGCTGACTGGTTGATCTTACGAGTACCACCCAGTCTTCCACAGGATCCTCTGGTGCATTGCCCAGCGCCAGTGAATCGCTTGCATCAATAATTGTCGTCTGGCCGTTGAACAGTCCACTGCGCGGGTTGAACCATTGAATCTGATATTCATCATCAGGTACCGACAAAGAACCGCTGTCCGTCGCATCTGGCAGGTAGACGGCATAGATAGCGCCTTTCTTTGCAAACACCTGAACATTGCTGGTCGATCCGGCGCTGTGCAAAGAATCATCGGGTTCCATTTCCCAGAACGGTAGCTCTGCCTGCATCATTTCGCGCGCGTAGCGCATGTAGCGATACATGGGCTCACGTGTTCTAAAGTTCTCTGTGCGCATATCACCACCCAGCGGCAGGGGATGGTAGCCGAAATACCACTCAATATTTCCACCACTCAGATAAATCGGGTACAAAACCGATTTACGCAACTCATCGGCGTTGGTGTCGGTTAAACCTGTGGTAGCAGGACCGACTTCATCCATGTCAATGACCCATGGCCACCCGGAGACTGTACTTTTCTCACGCCACTCTTCGACAAATCGATCTGAATTGTTAGGTAAAAACTGAATTGAAGATGCCTGAAAGAGCGGATCTCCGACGATGTCATCGTATTGTTCATGCGGTCGGTTCTGGGTGGTGTGTACACTGATGGCATGGTTTGCCCAATCCAGTTGATCAATATAGGAAGCAAATGATTTGTGTTGTTCCGCAGTGAAGCGACTTTCTTCACTGATATTCCATTTCACAGCCATTAGATGAGAATACCGGGCGATCATTTCGCGGTAATACAGTTTTCTTTCAATACCCAGCTCACCGTTGTCGAACCAGTTAGTGTTTCCAATTTCAGTTTCTGCCAGAACGAAGTGTGCGGCGATGCCTTTGTTTTGCATATGATTCAGCACGATGCCCCACTGGTAGAGCTTCGAGATATCGTAGTGAGTATTGTCGAATGCGGTCCCGGTGGGTTTAATGAAGGGGTAAGTTTCACGACCGTCGCCGCCCAGGTTCATGGGTAAAAAGTACAGCGAGTTGACGGCTTCAGACGACAGGTAGTTGATCGCTCCGATCAAGCCTTTGGCGCCATTGGGATCTGCACTGTTGTCAAAAAGCGGATCTCCATCCTGCCAATCTGCGATATGCGGTTCAAATCGATGAACGCCATCTTGAAGGCTGCCTGTTCGCACCCCTTCGGGTTGATCGAAAGTGTTATCAAAGCCAGCGTAGCCAAACAGGTTTTCAGGACTGTCCACACCGCCTTTTATCCAGTAGTTGCCATCGCTGTGTTTAAGGTAGTGTTCACCGGTATATTGCAGTCGGCCGTTTGCGAGGAATTCGGGTGCGTTAGCACTCTGTGGGCTGACTGTGAAGGTTCCGGTCTCTCCATTCGAAGGCATCGGTTCGCCATCGTCCTGCAGCAGTGAGACCGAAATATTATCACCACTCCTGAATGAAATTTCGTACTGCCATTCACCGACCTCGTCGGCTGAGAAACGTGCGCGCCAGACAGACCCGACTCCTGAACCCTGACCATTGCCGGCAAAGTAACCGGGTACGGTATATTCGGTACCACTCGGACTGGTGAAAATCACGTTGTAGCGCAGGTCTAAAAAGGGATTGGGCTTGAATTGGGATTCACTCAGCACAATCGAGGATCGATTATCCACCGTGATCGGGTGCCACTTCTGCAGAGTACCGCTAATTGATATATCTCCAATAGCAGGAGTTGCCGCAATGAGTGCGATTGCAAGAATGGCTGGTTTTAGCATCGGGTAGCGCCGGTTTATCAGTAAACCGTAGGTATTGCGCTAACCGTGCCAAATTTTCGCCGTTTGCGTCTCCGTCACAGAATGTGGTGAGTTATGGTCTAGCGATGCCTGCTGGCCAGGGTCTTTCATGCTCTCGGTTGATTTTGCCCGTGGGCAGGCACGCCGAACTCGCGGTAACAAATGGCGGCCAGTTTAGCGATGCCATCTTCAACAGATTTGTGATCGGGGCTTGCAAAGCACAGGCGTAAATACCGGCTGGCATCTTTTTGCAATGACCACTCATGCCCTGGATTGATTGCGACACCTTCTTTGGCGGCAGCAGCTTCCAGCACCCGGGTATCAACCTGGGCGGGTAATTTTATCCAGATAAAAATCCCGCCAGGTGGCACCGTATACTCTGCAGTGGTACCGAATTCCTGATCGATACAGGCACATAGAGTATCGAGTTTTGCTTTCAGGTTCTGGTTTAGTGAAGCGACGTGTTGATCAAAATGCGTTGCGCAGTATTCGCCAAGTAACATTTGTTCCAGTGATCCGGAACCTGCATCAGTTTTCAGGGCTAGCAGCTGACTGATGACAGACCAGTCCGCCACGACGTAACCAACTCTGAGCGCTGGTGCAATGGTTTTTGAGAATGAACCGATATGAATAACACGTGCGGTCTTATCCATTGCGTATAGCGAAGGGGGGCGTTCGCCTGACCACACCAGATCGGCATAACATTCGTCTTCGAATATCGGGATATCGTATTCCACTGCCAGATCAATCAACTGCTGCCGGCGTTCCACACTCATAATGGAACCGGTGGGGTTATGCACAGTAGGTATTGAGTAGATATAGGCGGGTTTAATACCACGTTGCTTCAGTTCGGCCAGGGTGGTTTCAAGCTGGCTTGTGATCATACCGTGTTGATCTACAGCAATCGGTACCATGGTAACGCCAAGGCGATTCAGGCGTGATAACACACCGCCGTAGTTTGATTCCTCTACGATAACGGTTGAATGTTGACTGATGAGGGCTTCGTTGATTAAATCTATCGCTTGCAATGAACCAGAGGTTAATAGAATTTCATCGCTGGTGCAGTTGATGCCCGCATAGTTCCTGAGTTTACTGACCAGGAAATCTCGTAGTGGCAAATAGCCCTGTGGCCCGCTTTCCAGTGAATAGGTGGCCAGGGTCCGGCCTTCGCGGCGCAGTACTTTGTCGCAGGCGTCGGCAAGCAGATCTACGGGTAGTGAGTCGGGGTCATTGTTACCACCGACAAAATAATAGGGCGGAAATTTTCGCCACGGAGCGCTGACCGGGGCCGGTAAGTCCGGGTTGGTGTAGTCTTTGAA
>CAZNOB010000262.1:0-6920 GCA_964574535.1 uncultured Granulosicoccaceae bacterium
GGAAGAATGTTTGCGTGACGACTTACAACGTATTGCTTCGGAGCATCAGCATCAGCATCGGTAGATCTCGTTGGTTGATCATGCGTGTCGCTCGGCTGGCTATTACAGTATCGGGCGACACTGAGTGAGCAGGTGTTCATTCTGGACAATATAAGTATGAGGAAAACTGCAGCAATCTAACCTATGCAAATGCACGCTTTGCATCTTCAAGGGTTTAGTAAGAAAGGCCTTGTTGCTTCTGATCAAGAATTCGATAAAACAACTATTATAAGGCAATAGATTTCTGTTTTTCAGATTCTTCTGACATTCTTGCATCTCAAATACTTACAGAAACAGTAATTTGCGCCCGAGCTTATCTGGCTCAGGCCCAATATTGCATGTACAGCTCATTTGGAAGTTCCTCTTACGAAAAGGAGGCGTTAACTTTCTTATGCTTTTTCCAGATTATACCTTTTCTAAAATCCTAAAAATCTCGAGAGGTTGGGGCCATTGTGTTTGTTTTTTAAATTTAATTAACTTATATATAACTATATTCGTACAGACCAGCCAGGGAAGTTAAAATGCAGCTCAAAAAAATCAATATTCTTATACTTTTTTTAATAATGCTAGTATTCTTTGGAAATGTAGCGTTAGCTGAAGATGTAAATAATCAAAGGTTATTTCCCCAAAATGATAGAATTCACCTAACCCAGGCGGGAAACCATCGTTTTGAATTTATCAATGATATTTTAAATGGATCAGACGATGGAGTTTCAAATGCTCTTAGCTTCCAGTTCTACAGCCCAACGTCTGAGAAATGGCAAGACATACCAAGCGTTCCTAATTTCTTAACCTCATTTGGTTCATGGTTGCCAGGCTTCTCCGGGGATCAATTTAGTAAACGCATCAGTGTGTCTACCAGCCAACTTTTACAAACTCCCACTGATATAATAAACCCAGACCCTATCGCCAATGATGTCGCCTACCTGGGGTTGGTCACATTCTCAACAGGCTTCACCGCCTATAACGATAACGAATTTAGAGGCCTTAACGTTGTTCTTGGCCTCACAGGGGAGCCTACATTTGCAGAACAAGCACAGAATTTCGTCCATGAAAGCTTTGGACTAGCAGAGGTGGCTCAGGGCTGGGATCATCAAATCGGGTTCGCCCCCATATTAAACATCGGAACTGTGTACAAGAGAAAATTTCTTAGTTTAGGAAATCCAAACAGGTTTTCTTTTGATGCAAGTTTTAGTGGGGAAGCAAAAATAGGTAATATGATCACCGAAGCTGGAGCTCGTCTTGAGACGCGCTTTGGTGTGAATGTGCCACGTGGTTTTGCGCCAATACCAGACCCTATTGGCAGGTTTATGCAATACGATGCAAGACTGTCTCCATCAAAAACCAAAACAGCTTCTATTTATGGCACTGCCAGCTTACACACAGCTGCAATTGCACATATCATTCTTACCGATGGAAATCTCCTTCGTGACAACCCGGAAATAGCCGGGTCTTTGGTAGAGAAGGAGCCTATTGTCGGCTTTTTGTTTTTAGGCCTTCATTATGAAAAGGAAAACTGGGCGATTCATTTTCAACATGTCACCACTACCGACTTCGTTAAGGCAAATAGTGCTTCAGCATCAGATAGTCCTGAAAACTCTTTTACCTCAATTAGATTTGAATGGCGTATTTAAAGTGAGAGTTCTCATTAACTATAAAGAAAGAAGACATGCTTAAGAAATTTATCATTATCTCAATTGGTTGTTGCTTTTTGGCATCCCCTACTTACGCGAGAAATTGGAATCTTGGGTTTAAATTGGCTTATATCGAACCCGATGGATCAGTTATTTCCAGCTCTGATAATGCAGACAATGTTGGTGTTATTTTTGGCTATCAGTGGCCTCAAAGTTATGGCGCTATCGGCCTGGAGGCTGATTACACCACTTCGTTTCTAGAAGGAAGTGTAGATGAAGATGGAGTTCAAATTAGTGAGGCATTCTTCATTGATACATTGGGAGCTCATGCTACTTATAAAACTCCAGGGTACGCCACCAATTTGGGGATTTATGCAAAGTATAGAGCTGGTGTTACATACTATAAAGTTACCAATGCAGGCTTTCTTAATGACGAAAAAACTGAGTTTTCCTTTGGAGTCGGGGTTGGATTGAAGCTCGGACAAGTCGACCTTGAGCTAGATTACACTACGTTTAATGATTTCGATATGTTTAGCCTTGCTATACTATTTTAAGTCACAAGATAATTGGTGATGAGTAAGTCTAAATCAACGTTTCCGAACCTTAGTCGTCACGCTTCTCTTGGGTAATATCTCAAGATGAAGTCATCGAATTGAGGGGGCCAGCCTTTCAAAGAGAAGAAGCCAAGTATCGCGACCCGGACACGAATACCCCGCTGGCGATCAGCCGCCAGTTAGAACATCGCTGGCCGGCCAACGCTGCCGATGACAACTATCGCCGTTACACCGTGTGGTATGACAAACCTGCTAATGGCCCGATCACCGATGCAGAGGCCGCTATATTTTTATGTAAAAGCACGGGATCACAACCACCTGCCAATCAGGCTTGCGCATGCGAAATCTGGCTCGACTGGCGCACTGATGGCAACACATTTGATCTTGCTACCGAACCCGCCACACCACGTACACCGGCCAGTTGCAACAGCCTGCAACCACTGAACGTACTGGCCGACAACACCCATCCGGACAAACCGTTTTTAACCGCAGACTACGACATACTCACGACCGGATTTTATTGCCCCGACGGTGCCGATTCGCCAGATCCGGCCTGTCGTGCAGAAGTTACTGTTAGCAGCAACGGTAAAGGCAAATGCGACGCCGGTTCGCAAATCTTGCGTGCCACTTTCAAAAAAGGCCGGCGCCCGCAACCGATGCCATGCTTTGATGAACAGACCGGGCTTATCACCGAAGAGCAGAAAAAACTGCTACGCCTGCTAAACACAGCCGTCACCGAATACGGTGGTTACACCGGCGGCAAGGTCAGCCATCATGGGCCGGAAACGCAATTCTTCGAGTCTCCCTATGTCGACTACCCGATCACCGTGTTTGATCCTCGGTATCGCACCGTGGATGATAACGGCGAATCGAAATTTAGCCCGCAAGTGATATCTATTCCGCGTGGTCCCAAGGGCTTTCGCGATGTGTATCTCAAGCGCTACTACGAAACCAAAATAGACCAGGGCTACTGGCTCTATCCAAACGAAGACGCTACAGCCAACTGGCGTTGGCATCGCATCGAAAACAAAGACGGCGACTGGCTGGGTTATCACTACGTCGACGACAGCAGCCTTAAAGTCACCGACGACACTGACGAGATTCCACCACCCGAGTGTGTGCATCGCGAGATGCGGCGCCAACAATTAGTGCGGCGCGGGCTGTCCAGTCTGCCACCAAAAGAATGCGAGTTTGAATGATGAAACACTCGCCTGCTATCAGTAACAAACAACCCAATCGACTTGGCAGCTATTTGTTTGGGGCGTGCCTTTTGCTCATGCTTTTGATACTGCCCCGCGTTGATGCTGCTGAGCCGCTTGTGCATCAGGTGGTGGCCGGTGAAAAGGGCTACATCGCGCCTGTTTTCATCGCTAACCCGACCGACAAAACAATAAACAACCTGCGCTTCAGCA
This sequence comes from uncultured Granulosicoccaceae bacterium, assembly GCA_964574535.1. Classification (GTDB taxonomy): domain Bacteria; phylum Pseudomonadota; class Gammaproteobacteria; order Granulosicoccales; family Granulosicoccaceae. The sequence continues at coordinate 3,640 of CAZNOB010000262.1, forward strand.
TCGCTAACGTACGCGGTCCGCTAGAAAACGTCGCACTTAGCGCGGCCGCAATCACATCGATTGCAGCCAACGATAATGAACCGCTGCGGCTTAGCTTTGATGTATCCGATGCTGCGAATGACGGTGACACCGCCACCATCAAATTACAAGTGTCGGCAAGTGATACCAAATTCGACAATCCGCAACCCGTCGTCAACCTGAGAATTTCCACGAACGATGAAGCACTCACTGATTCTCTGGCCGATTCCACTACAAAAGGAGCTGCGGGCGATGGCGGTGATACCAGAAAACATGACCTGTATTTTGTTCTACGAGTAGAGGGTAGCGGTTACATCCCGCACTGGGCAGCAGGCTCATGGCACACCAGCGGCTACTACGAAACCTGGTTCAGGCTACCCTATGACGCATCCATCGACGACGCACTGACTGACCACATTGAGTCTCGCTACAGCCAGACACACCCCGGCTGTGACAGTTTTGATGGATGGCGTGTGCTGGGACCACGCAGCACACCCATTGTCTGGTCGACAGGGCCGCAAATCACCGTAATGGAAGAGGGGCCATTCACGCTGGCAGATGGCCCCGAACGCACCTGGACCACACTGGATAAATCTGACTGGCCGCGTACAGACAGTAAGGTCACCGTCACTGATCTCAGGAAAGCGATCTGTGGATAGAATCATTGTAATATCGGTCGCGTTGCTGGTATCCAGTATTGCAACGGCGCAGAGTACGGATCCGGATTACCTGGAATGGGTAGAGGAATCCAGCCAGGCGCTCGGTCGGGTATTCGGCGATTTGAATGAAAATTTCACCCTGGCGCGCGACACGACCAGCACTGCTGACACTGATCAGGCAGGGCAAGCCGGCAGCGATTCAACAATTGATCGTGTGCCTGTCGCTGACGTGCCAATCACCCAGTGTAATACCCGTCACGGTGAGACAAACGCATCACCACAACTAGCGATACCACAGCAAGGACGACTCGACGGTGCTATCGACAAATCCGGTGACCGCGATGAATTTATCATTGAGATATCGCGCCACGGCCAGTGGACTGTAGATCTCATCTCAGGCCCTGGTAAAATCAACTTTGGCATCTTCCCCTATCCCAATGGCGGCTGGCTTATCGATCGAAGTGTGTCCGGTGACAATCGACTTCAGGTAGACCTGCCCAGGCCCGGTAAATATGTGTTTAGAGTATGGGCAGGCGAAGGTGACACGGGCGGTTATCGATTCCAACATAGTTTCATACCCAGCGTAGATCTGTTCGAGCCAAACTACAGCGTTGCAGATGCAGTAGAACTCAAATCAACCACCCGCCTCACCGGCACAATACTCCCGGCCGGTGACAGAGACGAATTCCTGATCGACGTGCCACACCACGGAGAGTGGCAGATTCGCCTACACAAACCGTCCGCCGGTGTAACGCTCAACTACGGCGTATACCCCCACCCGAATGGCGGCTGGCTGCCGGACATGGGCCCACCCGAAGACGATCAACTGATCGTAGACCTGCCCAAGCCCGGCAGGTATGTGTTGCGAGTGTGGGGTCAACAAGGTGACATGCGATCGATCGATCCATATCAACTCGATTTACGTTTCAAGCCGAGTCCCGATCAATTCGAGCCCAACAACGCCGTTGCCGACGCAGCCCCCATCCCGGGGAACACCACTCTGAGCGGGACTGTGCTGCCACGCGGTGATCGAGACGAGTATCTGTTCGAGACACGGTCACATGGTCAGTGGCGCATTGAAGAAGAGGTAGCGGCGTCTGGCGTAGCGCTGCAATACGGTGTCTATCCTCACCACAATGGAGGCTGGTTGCCAAACATGGCAGGTGAAGATCAGGCTGGGCTGACGGTCGATTTGCCGAGTCCCGGAAAATACCTGCTGCGCGTCCTCGGTAAACCGGCAACATGCGATCGATAGAACCCTACCACCTGAACCTGAAATTCACCGAAAGCCCAGACACGCACGAACCCAACAACCAGGTGGCCAATGCCACTCCCATCACTGGTACCAAAAAAATAAGTGCCACTGTGTTACCGCGCGGCGACAAAGATGAATATCTGTTCGAAGCACCGCATCAGGGCCAGTGGCAGATCGTCACACTGGCATCGCCGCGCAACGTAGATTTACACTACGGCGTTTACCCCCATCCGAACGGCAGCTGGCTACCCAATATGGCTACAAGCGACAGCGATGGCCTGATCGTCGATCTGCCCGCCGCCGGCAAATACCTGCTTCGTGTGAATGCCGCTAACGGCAATATGCGATCGGTTGAGCCCTACCAACTGAACCTCACATTCACCGCCAGCGCAGACCAGCACGAGCCAAACAACAGCGCAGCGGATGCAAAAAGTATCAATGGCACCAGCGAAATTCTCGGTAACATCCTGCCCCGTGGCGATCGCGATGAATTCATATTCGACGCGCCGGCTCATGGCCAGTTGAGCGTCGTGCCTTTGGATACCCCCGCAGACGTTAAAATACAATATGGCGTGTATCCATACCCAAACGGTGGCTGGCTACCGAATTTGGGAAACAAAGGCAACGCCGCCCTGATAGTCGACCTGCCATCCCCCGGCCGCTATGTGCTTCCCACCTGGGCTGCCACCGGTGCTATGCGCTCTATCGAACCCTACCGCCTTGGTCTTAACTTCATCGCAAGCACAGACCAACATGAACCCAACAACAGTGTTGCAAATGCCACGACGATCAGTGGCACTGGGAAACTCAGTGGTACTTTGTTGCCACGTGGTGACCGAGACGAATTCCTGTTCAACGCTCCACGCGCTGGCTTTTGGGAAATCCGCCCGATCCGCTCACCGGATCGGGTAGAACTCGGCTACGGCGTCTATCCTCACCCTAATGGTGGTTGGCTGCGCAACACCGCTGACACCAACGACGGCTTATTGGCAATTGAAATACCCAAGGAGGGCAAGTACGTGCTACGCATCTGGGGTAAAACGGGCGCCATGCGCTCGATCGAGCCCTGGGAGATGTCACTCCAATTCAAGTAAATGCCCGCCACACTAATCGATCTTAACCAGACGTGTATTGACGCCCCATTAATGTCAGGCAACAAAATCCTATATCGCTTTTTATAACGAGTTTTTTAACCGAATTCCAAATTAATTCCACTACCAGCTTTAGTATCAACACTGTAAAAGTGAAGAAGACGGGTTATGAAGACATATATCCGGCCTCTGAAATATCGGGGCGCGATCTTAACGAGACACCCACTTTAAGAAGTTCAACTGACAAGCTCAAAGTTG
>CAZNOB010000263.1:0-6894 GCA_964574535.1 uncultured Granulosicoccaceae bacterium
ACGCCTGCGCTGCTTCTGCTTCTTTGGCAGGATCGAACCAGGTGAATACCCACTTAACATCGACTTTTGCATCAGGGTTGTGCTTGGCAAGTTCCATTTGGAATGCGTTGATGCCCCGAACGACTTCAGGGATAGGGAATGATGCGATATAACCAATTTTATTGGTTTTAGTCATCTTCGCAGCGAGCAGTCCCTGGACCACCCTGCCTTCATAAAAACGTGCCGAGAAAGTAGAAACGTTATCAGATTCGCGTTTGAAGCCGGTTGCATGTTCAAACTTTACATCAGGGTATTGCTTGGCGACTTCATTGGTGGGGTCCATGAAACCGAACGATGTGGTGAAGATGATATCGTGACCGGTTTCTGCCAGCTGAGTAATTTGTTTTACAGCCTCGGCACCTTCAGGTACGTTTTCGATGAAAGTAGTTTCGACTTTATCACCGAACTCTTCCTCGATTGCCAGGCGACCAATATCGTGACGGTAAGTCCAGCCGAGGTCGCCGACAGGGCCAACATAGATAAAACCGACTTTTGTTGTGTCGGCCTGAGCGACTCCACCAATTAGAAGTGTCGCGGCGGTTGCGAGTAATAATTTCTTCATTGTTTCGCGTTTTCTCAGTTGCGTCCAGTGCGTTTAGGACGGTGGATTAAATGGTTTACCCAGAGAGGCGGGTGCGCTCTGGCGGATCATTCCGGGATTTTTTGAAATGATAACAAGGACCAGTATTGTAAACAGGTAGGGCGCGGTAGTTAGCAGAGTTTTCCATTCAAGTTGCCATTGCGGGAACAGATTGTCGAATCGCAGTTCCGAGGCCCAGAGCAGGCCAAAAATATAGGCACCGCACAAGACTCTGAGCGGTTTCCACGTACCGAAAAGAATAAGGGCCAGCGCAAGCCAGCCTTTACCGACAGTGACGCCTTCTTTCCAGTCGACATGTACCAGAACAATAAATGCTCCGGCAAGGCCTGCCATGGCACCGCCAAACAGGATGCAATAAAAACGAATTTTGGGCACGTTATAGCCCAGTGCATAAGCGCTATCGTGATTTTCGCCGACTGCGCGAATCACCAGCCCGAGTCGGGTTCGCTGTATGACGTACCAGATGACGGGCACGGCTAATAAAGAGATCCAAACCAGAATATCCTGTCCAAACACCTGGGGGTGATCAGCTACTTGCACCGAGGTGTAGTTGACGCCGAAGAAATTACTGCCCAGTGAATTGCTCAATCCGGCACCAAGAATACTTAAGCCCAGACCTACGGCAACATGGTTGGCCCGGAGGCCCTGAGTTAGAAAACCGAAAACCGCTGCGAGCATTGCACCGGCAAAAGCGGCTGCCATCAATGCGAGCAGATAGTCAGCAAAAGTAAATATCCGTTCTTCTTTTTGACAAAAGCCCGGTATGAGTTCTTCCAGGCAGTTGATTGTTTGCAGGTTATATGCAGCGATATAACCAAACAATGCGCCGATGAGCATCATGCCTTCAACACCCAGGTTCAGTACGCCGGATTTTTCAACCACCAGCTCACCGAGTGCGGCTAATAACAGTGGCGTTGCAAGCAGTATGGCAGCGGTTAACAGCTTTAAAAAAAATGCCGTATCGGGACTCATGAGACAGCCTGTTGTGGTTTTGGTGATGACTTGCTTATACGTACCTGATACTGATCGAGCATGGCGGTACTTAAAAACGCAAACAGAGCGGTAACTTCGATCAGGTCGGCAACCGAGTCATCAACACCGAGTGATGCTTGTATGAACGATGCGCCAACGTTGACATAGGATATTAAAAAGGCGGCGAGTAATATTCCAATCGGGTGTAGTCGGCCCAGAAATGCAATCACAATGGCAGCAAAGCCAAAGTTCTCAAGGTAGTTTTCAGCCTGAATCAGTTTGCCTGTTTCAGCTGTGAGATAAACTGCACCGGCAAGGCCTGCGGTTGCACCGGAAATGATAAATGAGAGCCACACTGTATTATCCGGAGAGAAACCTGCGAACCTTTCCGCCCGTGGTGTATGTTGTGCGACGCGTAATCGATAACCCAATAAGGTAAATAAAAGCACAGCAGTCAGCAGCAGGAAAACAATAAACAAGATGATCAGGCCGGTGTGAAGTTCGGTGCCGGATATAAACGTATCCGGTCGAACACCGTCGGACATCGGGTAGGTTTCGGCTTGTCCTGCTTTGGGATCACCCTTCCAGGGACCAATACAAAGGTAAGTGAGGATGTGACTTCCGATGTAAACCATCATTAGCGAAGTAAGCAGTTCATTGGTGTTACAGGTGACGCGAAGTGCCGCTGGAATTAATGCCCAAAGACAGCCTGCAATTGCGCCACCGACCAGTATAAGTGGCATAGCCCAAACACCTTCGGGTGTACCGAGTATCACGTAGGTGAAATAAGCGCCAATTGATCCCAAAGCAAATTGTCCTTCTGCACCGATGTTCCAGACATTGGCTCTGAACCCGACGGAAAGACCAATAGCAATAATGGCGAGGTATGCGGTTTGTTGTAGTACCAGGCCAATCTGTACTTCCATGCGGCGACCCTGCCACGGGAATGTCAGCATTTGCCAGAGGGCGTCGGCGGGTTTGTCGCTCATGAGCAGTAGCACCAATATCGACACCCCCAGGGTGATGACCAGCGCAATGGCGATCGATCGCAGGCTGGTCCATGCGGTGATGTTGGGTCTTGGTTCGAGCGAGAACATTAGTCTGTTGGCCTGTTATGAGTAGGCTGGCTGCCGGTCATCGCCATTCCTAATGCTTCGATAGTCCAGTCACTGATCGGTTGTGCTTTGCCAAGTGAGCCATGGTGTAACACCGCAAGTCGATCAGAAATTTCCAGCAACTCATCGAGATCCTGGCTGATGATAAGAATGGCTGATCCGTTCTTCGCAAGTGTCATGAGTGCCTCACGAATTCGTACCGCAGATAATGCATCGACGCCCCAGGTAGGCTGATCGACAATCAATACTGCGGGTTGCTTGAGAATTTCGCGCCCGACGACAAATTTCTGTAGATTGCCGCCCGATAGATTGCGTGCTGCTCTGTTGATGCCAGCGTGTCTGACATCGAATTTTTCGCAAATCGTGCGAGCGCTGTCGATCAGATATTGTTTATTCACGATGCCGCGGTGCGTGGCTTTTTTATTCGCCAAATTAGTGAGCAGTGTGTTATCGATCAGGTCCATATAAGGCACTGCGGCATGGCCGAGTCGTTCTTCGGGAACAAACATCGCCTGGCAGGCTCTGCGGGTGTTCGGGCCGCTTTGGCCGACCTCAACGTTATCGATGGTGATGGCATTGTTTTGTTTGCAGCGAGTCTCGCCGCTAAGGGCGGCGAACAGAGCTTCCTGACCATTACCAGCGACACCTGCTACGCCGAATATTTCACCGGCATGCAACTGCAGTGAGTCCACAGTGAGAGTTTGATCGTCAGTCTGCAGTTGCAGGTTATTGATTGTTAGTCTTGCCTCGCCAACTTCTCTTGTTTGTCGGGCGGCGGTGATATCGCGACTGCCAAGCATCAGTTCGGCCATGGACTCAGCGCTTGTCGAACGAGGGTCACAGGTACCAACGACGCGGCCGCTACGTAGTATGGTTGCGGTGTGGCAAAGTGCCGCGACTTCTTTGAGTTTATGGCTGATGAATACGATACCGTGACCTTCACTGGCAAGTTTGCGTACCGTATCGAATAATTGTTCAGCTTCTTGCGGTGTCAGCACTGAGGTTGGTTCGTCGAGAATTAACAGTTCAGGAGTTAGCAACAGGGCGCGAAGGATTTCAATGCGCTGACGTTCGCCGGCGGACAGTTCAAACACTGCACGTCTGGGTTCGACTTCGAGGCCGAACTTATCGGCAAGCTCGAGAATTTTTTTCTCCAGCCTCGGACCTTGTACCGCACCGTCGATGCTGAATGCGATGTTTTCTGCAACGGACAGGCCTTCGAATAAGGCAAAGTGCTGGTGTACCATGCCGATACCCAGAGCTCGCGCTGCTTTGGGGTTATTGATGGTGCAGGGCTTCCCGTGCCAGTAAAGCGAACCAGTGTCCGGTTGTTGTAAGCCGCAAATGATTTTCATCAAGGTCGATTTACCGGCGCCATTCTCGCCCAGCAAGGCATGAATCTGAGATGGGTGCACCGTAAAATCGATATCCTGATTGGCTTTAACTTCACCAAAGGATTTGCTGATTTTTGAGGTCTGGATTAGAGCGGTAGAATCGGCGTCGGGCATGGTTGATCAGTGCAACGCTGTAGGTGCCGGACTACAATTTGAGGGCTGGAATCTGATGGTCAATTCTCTACGATTACATGCCACCGAGTATACGGACTATAACATCGGTTGGGTAGCATGGCGCGGCATCGCAAATGATAATGATGTGTGCGTCGAAAGTGTGAAGCTGAGCGGGTAAGCGGACGAAGGCTGAAGTGCAAGCTGATAGCCGAGGTTGATGCTACACGTCGTTAATTAACCGCTATAATGTGCGTCTGATCGGCTGCCTGCTGGTGTGGTATCGCTGGCATTATAGCGCGGTGAATCTGGCACTTGTGGTGCGGACACTTAAAACCGACCATTGGACTCATCGTCAACACTTTGGATTAATTCTTAATGAAAATGACAACTGAAGAGGCCTTTGTAAAGGTTTTACAACGGCACGGAATCGAACAGGCATTTGGTATTATCGGTTCGGCTTTCATGCCGATTTCTGATTTGTTTCCAAAAGCCGGTATCACCTTCTGGGACGTCGCTCACGAGACCAATGGTGGCCTTATTTGTGACGGTTATACTCGGGCAACTGGCAAAATGGGAATGGCCATCGCGCAAAACGGTCCCGGTGTGACCGGCTTTGTTACTGCGGTTAAAACCGCTTACTGGAATCACACACCAATGTTGTTGGTGACTCCGCAGGCTGCCAACAAAACTATCGGTCAGGGCGGCTTTCAGGAAGTCGAGCAAATGGCTATGTTTGCAGAGATGGTTTGCTATCAGGAAGAAGTTCGCGATCCCACAAGAATTGCCGAAGTACTGAATCGCGTAATTTTAAAGGCGTGGCGTGGCTGTGCTCCGGCACAAATAAACGTACCTCGGGATTTCTGGACTCAAGTGGTGGATATTGAGCTGCCGCAGGTTGTTGAGCTCGAGCGTCCCGCGGGTGGGGTGAATGCTATTGCTCAGGCGGCAGCACTGCTTTCAGAAGCAAAGTTTCCGGTTATCTTATCTGGCGCCGGTGTGGTTATTGGTGATGCGATCAATGATTGTGCAGCACTGGCCGATCGACTGACGGCGCCCGTGTGCTGTGGTTACCAGCACAACGACAGCTTTCCAGGGTCACATCCAATGGCTGTGGGGCCGCTGGGCTATAACGGCAGCAAGGCCGCGATGGAATTGATTTCGAAAGCTGATGTGGTATTGGCTCTGGGCACGCGATTGAATCCTTTCTCTACATTACCCGGCTACGGTATCGATTACTGGCCGAAAGACGCGAAGATTATTCAGGTTGATATCAACCCTGATCGCATTGGTCTGACCAAAAAGGTTTCTGTGGGCATCTGCGGTGACGCTAAAATGGTTGCGCAATCCTTGTTGACGCAGCTTGATTCGAATGCAGGTGAAGCAGGCCGTCAGGATCGGCAGGATCTGATCCGTAACACCAAGTCCGGCTGGTTGCAGACGCTCTCAAGTATGGATCATGAAGACGACGACCCAGGCACTACCTGGAATGCCGATAGCCGTACTCGAGATCCGGATCGTATGTCACCAAGAATGGCCTGGCGTGCAATTCAAATGGGCTTACCCGATGAAGCAATCATCTCAAGTGATATTGGCAACAACTGCGCTATCGGCAATGCGTATCCGACTTTTGAAAAAGGTCGAAAGTACCTGGCTCCTGGTTTATTCGGACCCTGTGGTTACGGTTTCCCGTCTATTATTGGTGCAAAGATCGGCTGTCCTGATACGCCGGTAGTTGGCTTTGCAGGCGATGGAGCGTTTGGTATATCCATGAGTGAAATGTCCTCTATAGGACGTGAAGAATGGCCTGCAATTACCATGGTTATTTTCCGTAACTTCCAGTGGGGTGCTGAAAAGCGCAATACCACGCTGTGGTATGAAAATAATTTTGTCGGCACAGAGCTTGATCCAGGGTTGAGCTATGCAAAAGTTGCAGAAGGATGTGGTCTTAAAGGAGTCACTGTCCGGACAATGGATGAGCTTACGGACACTCTAAGTGCAGCATGTAAAGCGCAGGCAGACGGGGTAACTACTTTTATCGAAATTATCCTGAACCAGGAGCTCGGTGAGCCGTTCCGTCGCGACGCGATGAAAAAGCCGGTTCCCGTTGCAGGTATTGATCCGGCTGATATGCGTCCACAGACCGGAGCGTTGTAGGTCTGCTCGACCCTGTAAGCTGAAGTTAAAGCCCCGCTCAATGCGGGGCTTTTTTTTGCGAAAAATCAAGTGAGTCAGTTGTTTTTTCGGATGAACTCTAAAGATTGGGCACAGAGTTGCCGTCAGTTCACAATATGGTGCGGTTTGTGACTTGCGTTCACCTGCGTCTATGAGGTCTGTCACATAGAGGACGGCGGTGTGTGGTGACCAGTGATTAAGGATTATCGGTTCTACCCTCACAGAAACAGCCAATGCTCTGATTGCCCGGGACGGCCTCAGCCAGAACTTTTAGGAAAACTCCAACGTTAAGTATTTCAGCCAGGGAAAGCATTATGTTGATGGAGACAGACATGGTTAATGACCGATTTTTGGTGCGTATCAAGGAGGACCGGCTTATGGCTAATAAGGCGGACGATTTCCGTACCACGGTTGCAGATATTGTTGACGCTGGAAATACCCAGCTGGTATTGGACCTTTGCGAAGTGAAATTTCTGGACAGCAGCGG
>CAZNOB010000264.1:0-6878 GCA_964574535.1 uncultured Granulosicoccaceae bacterium
ACCCCCGACCCTCGCCTTGTAAGGGCGATGCTCTCCCAGCTGAGCTAAGCACCCTGAGCATCCGTACTAGTTTATAGACTCTTTCAGTGCTTTGCCAGGCTTAAATCGCGGAACATTTGACGCAGCAATCTGTATTTCTTCGCCAGTCCTCGGATTTCGGCCTTTTCGAGCCTCTCTCTTGCTAACCAGAAATGTCCCGAAACCTATTAGTGTTATTTGATCACCCTGTTTCAGGGTATCACCAATTACATCCACCATTGAATCAACAATTTTAGCGGCGTCTGACTTCTGTACATCTGCCTTTTCAGCAACGGCATCAACAAATTCTGTCTTGTTCATTCAATGGTGTCCTCAATGAGAATATTTGCATAAGCGTATCGCACAAGACGATACAGCATCGTGCTAGTTTTAGTGACCAATCTGTAATAAAACTTGGAGAATGGTGCTAACCAGCGGTGTGTCGAATTACTGGCGGGCAGTTGTTTCTTTCTATATACGATTGGACGAGGTTGCCCTCGCCAAGTGGCGATACTTTACCACAATCAGCCAACTAATCGAACACTTGATGCTAATGGTGGCGAACTGTTTGCGATGTTTTTTTCTTCGATGATCGCGCTTTTTGTTTTGTTTCTGCAGCGGGGTCTAACAAGGGCGTAGGAGATTCAGATAAAGCTATTTCAAGCACTTCGTCAATCCACTTGACCGGTTTCACCACAATATTCGACAGTACTTCCTCAGGAATATCCGCAAGGTCTTTTTCGTTTTCGTAGGGAATTAATACCGTTTTTATATCGCCCCGGTGTGCGGCAAGTAGCTTTTCTTTCAGACCACCGATAGGCAAAACCTCACCACGCAAAGTTATTTCACCAGTCATCGCAACATCGGCCTTTACAGCAATACCTGTTAACGCAGAAACCAATGCTGTACACATGCCGATCCCGGCACTCGGGCCATCTTTTGGTGTTGCTCCATCGGGCACATGAATATGAATATCTTTGTCTTCATAAAAACCTTCAGCTAATCCCAATGCCGCTGCTCTGCTTCGAACCACAGTCTGTGCTGCCTGAATAGACTCCTTCATGACGTCACCCAACTGCCCCGTGTAGTTCAATTTACCTTTACCCGGCACCACAGCGGTTTCAATCGAGAGCAACTCACCTCCTACTTGTGTCCATGCAAGCCCGGTGACCTGACCAACTTTATCTTCTTCCTCCGCTTTACCGAATCGGTATTGTGCGACACCCAGATATTTTGAAAGATTATCAACTGTCACTTCAACTTTACTGACATCTTTTTCTAAAAGAATTTCTGTCACTATTTTGCGACAAATTTTACTGATTTCTCTTTCCAGGTTTCGCACGCCTGCTTCACGTGTGTAGCAGCGAATAATATTTCTTATTGCCTCTTCACCGAGCACCATCTCGTCTTTGCGCAATCCGTTATCTGCAATCTTTCGAGGCACCAGATAATTAACCGCGATGTTTAGTTTTTCGGTTTCTGTATAACCCGGTATCCGAATGACCTCCATTCGATCAAGCAGTGGTGCAGGAATATCCATACTGTTGGCGGTTGCGACAAACATTACATCTGAGAGGTCGTATTCTACTTCGAGGTAGTGATCCGCGAACGTATGATTTTGCTCAGGGTCCAGTACTTCGAGCAGCGCAGATGATGGGTCGCCACGGAAATCCGTAGACATTTTGTCTATCTCATCAAGCAACAATAGCGGGTTCCGCGTTTCTGCCTTAGTGATATTCTGGATTATCTTGCCAGGCATAGAGCCGATATAGGTTCGTCGGTGACCGCGAATCTCTGCTTCATCTCGCACACCACCCAGCGCCATGCGACTGAATTTTCGACCTGTTGCGCGTGCAATTGATTTTCCAAGTGAGGTTTTTCCCACACCCGGAGGCCCGACAAGACACAGAATCGGTCCCTTAGACTTTTTCACTCGCTTCTGAACTGCAAGATACTCGAGAATTCTTTCTTTTACTTTTTCCAGACCATAGTGATCCTCTTCCAGTATCCCTTCTGCAACAGACAGATCAGACTTCAATCGTGATTTTTTCTTCCAAGGGAGATTTGTAAGCGTTTCAATATAATTTCGCACAACTGTCGCTTCAGCTGACATTGGCGACATCATTTTCAGCTTTGCAAGTTCGCTGGAAACTTTTGTCTTGGCCTCTTCACTCATACCAGCTTTTTCAATGCGATCTGTTAAATCCTCGATCTCATTAGGAACGTCGTCCAAGTCTCCCAGTTCCTTTTGAATGGCCTTCATCTGCTCATTCAAATAGTACTCTCGCTGGCTCTTCTCCATCTGCTGCTTAACACGACCACGAATGCGTTTCTCAACCTGAAGCATATCGAGCTCTGCTTCCATCAGGCTCATTAAGAACTCAAGACGCTCGGATGAGTGTTCAATTTCGAGAATTTTCTGTTTTTCGTCGATCTTAAGAGTCAGATGCGCCGCCACCGTATCTGCGAGCCTCGATGGATCTTCAATACCACCCAATGACGTAAGAATCTCTGGTGCCAGTTTTTTGTTTAATTTTACGTACTGCTCAAATAAGCTGATGACGCTGCGAACCAGTACTTCCATTTCTTTTTCATCAAAATCAGTGGCCACCGGTATTACGTCAGCGTCTGCTGAAAAAAAGCCGTCTTCAGATTTAACGATGTTCGAGATTCTGGCGCGTTCGCCGCCCTCAACCAACACCTTAATAGTGCCGTCGGGCAGCTTTAACAGCTGAAGGATATCCGCCAATGTTCCAAACTCATGGATATCTTCCAGATCAGGCTCATCCACATCGGCACGCTTTTGTGCTGATAACAGGATCTGCTTATCACGCGACATTGCTTCATCGAGCGCAAGAATAGACTTTTCACGCCCGACAAACAGCGGAATAACCATATGAGGGTATACCACCACATCTCTCAACGGGAGTAGCGGGATATTCTGAGGATTAGTGGTTTTTTGTAGCTTTGATTCTGGCTTATCGGCCATACTGCCTCACGGTTCATCAGGCGAAAAGATGCGGAGCTTGCCGCTATACCTTTAAAGTGTAAGGCCGAACCGGAGATTTACAAGCATTGTTTGCGACACCCTGGGCCAGAGACTATGCTCTGGCGCCAAGGCGTAATTGAAAGGGATTATTCGTCAGAGGCCGCTTTTTTATAATCTTTGCCGTCAACATTGACGGAGGATCCGTCTATATTGGATTCATTACTGGCAAGAAGCAGGTAAGGCTTGGCTTCGCCCCGTACAACCGCTCCATCGACGATCACTTTTTTTACATCGTCCATTTGCGGGAGATCGTACATGGTATCAAGCAGCACGTTCTCGAGAATCGTTCGCAGCCCACGAGCCCCGGTCTTTCGTTCGGTTGCTTTCTCGGCTACTGCATAAAGCGCATCTTCCCGAAATTCAATCTCAACGTTTTCCATACCCAACAATTTTTCATACTGTTTGGTGATTGCATTCTTGGGCTCAGTTAAAATTCTGACCAGTGCATCTTCGTCGAGTTCTTTCAACGTTGCGACTACAGGTAAACGTCCTACAAATTCCGGAATCAGTCCATAGCGCACCAGATCGTCAGATTCAACCGTTGCCAGCAGATCGCCCAGCTTGGTTGTTTCATTTTTTGTTTTTACGTCCGCACCGAAACCAATACCACCTTTCTCAGAGCGATCACGGATAATTTTATCGAGTCCGGCAAACGCGCCGCCTACGATAAATAGTATATTTTTTGTATCAACCTGCAGGAACTCCTGTTGAGGATGCTTACGTCCACCCTGCGGAGGAACCGAGGCAACCGTACCTTCAATCAGTTTTAACAATGCTTGCTGCACACCCTCTCCAGAGACGTCCCGGGTGATCGAAGGGTTGTCTGCTTTGCGTGAGATTTTGTCAATCTCGTCAATGTAGACGATACCACTTTGCGCCTTGTCTACATCGTAGTCACATTTCTGCAGCAGTTTTTGAATAATATTTTCTACATCTTCACCCACATAACCGGCTTCGGTCAGTGTCGTGGCGTCTGCCATTGTAAACGGAACATTTAACAACCGCGCAAGTGTCTCTGCCAACAACGTTTTTCCCGATCCTGTCGGACCAACCAGCAAGATATTACTCTTCGCTAATTCCACGTCGTCTTTAGAATCTGACTGAAATTGCAGGCGCTTGTAGTGATTATAAACCGCCACAGCCAGGATCTTTTTTGCATCCTCCTGGCCAATGACGTACTGATCAAGCGTATCGCGGATTTCTTGCGGTTTGAGGAGTTCGCCGGTTGCACTGGCTGCCTTTTCCTGCATTTCCTCCGTGATGATGTCATTGCACAGATCAACGCATTCGTCACATATAAACACTGATGGGCCAGCAATTAACTTTCTGACTTCGTGTTGGCTTTTTCCACAAAACGAGCAGTAGAGCAACTTACTGTCATCTTGATTCTTATTGTCGCCGTCACTCATTATTTTACTCTACCCCGTTTTAGGCTTCTTCCACCTTGCCGTGTTTCAGCTATTTTTGCAAGGCGCAAACCGAGCAGGCACCCCAAATCCAGGGCCTCAACTGCCATCCTTGTATCCACCGATATCAGCCTAAGATACGCTTGATGCATTTTCTTTGCTGCGACTCTCAACAACGCGATCTATCAATCCATATTCCAGCGCATCATCAGCAGTCATAAAATTATCACGATCAGTATCTTTTTGAATTACCTCGATATCTTTACCCGTGTGACGAGCAAGTACATCGTTGAGTCTGGATCGAATCGACAGAATTTCCTGCGCATGAATTTCAATATCTGTGGCCTGCCCCTGAAACCCGCCCAGCGGCTGGTGAATCATGACTCGACTGTGAGGCAACGCCAACCGCTTGCCGTGTGCGCCACCAGCCAGCAGTACTGCGCCCATACTTGCAGCCTGACCCACGCAGAGAGTAGTTACATCGGGCTTAATAAACTGCATTGTGTCGTAAATAGACATTCCAGCGGTTACTGAGCCCCCGGGGCTATTGATGTAAAGAGAAATATCCTTGTCCGGATTTTCTGATTCGAGATAGAGCAACTGTGCGACAACAACATTGGCCATGTAATCCTCTACCGGTCCTACCAGAAAAACCACTCTTTCCTTGAGCATGCGTGAGTAGATGTCATAACGCATGGAACCACGGGGAGTTACCTCTTCTACCGTCGGTATGTAGCCAGTCGCCTGTGTTGCCGACATCCGTGTATCCATGGAATTAATGATCATTAATAACTTACTCTATATTTTTCTAATGTAAGAACATTGCAAGCTTTTAGCCCGCATTGGTATCTTGCGCCCCATCTGAGGATTTTTCCGGGTTCATTACGTCTTTGAACTTCATCGGTTTATCCACAACTGTCGCGCTTTGCATTGCCCATTCTGTTACTTGCTGCTCAAGAACTAATCCTTCAACATTCTGTAAATACTCAGGATTTCCATAATAGTAGTCCATCACCTGCTTTGGATCTTCATAAGAAGACGCAATGTTTTCGATGGTTGATTTCACTTTGTCCGGATCAGCTTTAATTTCATTTTTCTTGATAATTTCTGCAACGAGTAATCCGAGTTTTACACGTTTTTCCGCATCGCTCTTAAACAGTTCATCGGCCAGTTCAGGGGTTTCAGTACCGCCAGGCACCTGCCCCTGCATTTGATCGACAATTTGCTGACGCAATCGACCTATTTCGTCTTTCACCATGCTGCCGGGCACGTCAAAATTATTAGACTCAAGCAACAGATCCATCACAGCCTGCTTATTCAGATTTTCCAGCGACTGACCCAGCTCTCTTTCCATGTTTTTTCTGATATCGGCACGAAGTGCATCGACTCCACCTTCTTCGACACCAAATTCTCTGGCAAATTCATCATTTACCTCCGGCAAAGCTGATTCATTCACAGCATTCACCGTAATTTGAAACTCTGCTTCTTTTCCCGCCAACTCAGTGGCTCGATATTCTTCAGGAAAATTCACTTTAATTGTGCGTTCTTCACCCTTAACTACGCCCACTAACTGGTCTTCGAATCCGGGAATCATTGAGTTTGACCCCAGCACCAGCGGAGCGTCATCCGCTTTTCCACCAGGGAACTCTTCGCCGTCGATTGATCCGACAAAATTCATCACAACCTGATCACCGTCTTGCGCTGCACGCTCAACTTCATTCCACTCGAGCTTTTGCTGGCGCAGCGTTTCAATCATTTCATCAAGATCAGCTTCTTGCACATCAGATGTTGCCTTATCTACAGACTTACCACCTAAATCAGCAACTTCAATTTCAGGAAAGACCTCAAAGGTTGCCCGATACTGGAAGTCCCCTGCCTCATCTTCGATATTGCCGTCTACCGGCTCAATCGAAGGTGTTCCCGCAGGGCGGTAATCTTCCTGCTTTAGCGCTTCCTGGTAGCTTTCATTGATTACATCGCCCAATACTTCCTGTTTGACCTGGCCACCAAAGCGCTTCTGAACCACTTTTAACGGCACTTTGCCTGGGCGAAAGCCATTGATTCGGGCCGTCTTGGCGATATCTCTGAGCCGCTTCATCACAGCATCGTCTATTTTCTCAGCGGGAACCTGCACAACGATTTTTCGCTCAAGCCCGTTTGCTGATTCTTCAGTTACCTGCATGATGACCTCGACAAGTCGCTCGCGACTTTTTTATTTGTAAAAGCGGTTAGTTACGCATTGTGGGCGGACGCTCCACAATGAAGGATTTAGTCGGTACCTTGCGATGCACGCTCATCCAAGGGAGCGCGCCCGGTGCTATGTTGGTGCGAGAGGAGAGACTCGAACTCTCACGGGTTACCCCACTGGAACCTAAATCCAGCGCGTCTACCAATTCCGCCACACT
>CAZNOB010000265.1:0-6834 GCA_964574535.1 uncultured Granulosicoccaceae bacterium
CCATGGATCGCTGCAAGCGCTATCCACTTGCACGATCACTCTCAAAATGCCGCAGGCACCCGAAGGGCTGAGTAGTCGCAAAAAGAATTTTGGTTACTTTTTCGTCGTTTGAAAAGTGACTCCGCCTGAAGGGCATGACGTTTTTGGTCTTTAAAAATCAAGGCCCCCTGCAGGGACATCCTATCAGCAACGAAACAACAGCAGAGCCGGTTACTTACTCACTACCCCAAATCAGAATCGAGCAATGCAGCCTGCACACGATGCAACCGCAGCGAATTTAAAAGTACAGACACCGACGACAATGCCATAGCACCAGCAGCAAATACCGGCGACAGCAGTAAACCAAACGCAGGATAAAGTACTCCGGCAGCGAGCGGTATCAGCGCAATGTTATACCCGAAAGCCCAGATCAGATTCTGGCGTATATTCGACATCGTCTGCTTTGATAATTCGACAGCATTGACTACTCCGCGTAAATCGCCGGACATCAGCACAACATCGGCTGACTCAATGGCTATATCGGTGCCCGTGCCAATGGCGATACCCACATCAGCGTGAGCCAGTGCCGGGGCGTCGTTGATGCCATCACCGATAAACGCAATGCGTTTTTTTCCGTTTCTTAAATCATCAAGTGCGGCGACCTTGCCATCGGGCAGCACGCCTGCAATAACATGATCGATTCCTGTTTCACGCGCAATGGCCTGTGCTGTTTCTAATTTGTCTCCGGAGATCATTGCGACTTTAAAACCTTTTTCCTGAAGCGATTGAATCGCTGCACGGCTTGACGGTTTTAGCGGATCAGCCACCGCTATCACTGCCGCAAGCCTGCCGTCTATTGCTGCATAGAGTGCTGTACGACCACTCTCTGCAAGTTGCTGTTCGGTTGCGCTCAGTGGCGTGATATCAATACCTTCACTAATCATGTAGCGATCCGCACCGACCATGATATTCCGACCATCAACACTGGCCGTCACACCGTATCCTGTAATAGAACGGAATCCAGTTGCAGCAGGTATTTCGATACCTTCGCTGTGCGCACTACGCACAATAGCTTCAGCAACAGGATGCTCAGACAAGGATTCAATGGCCGCAATCAACCTGAGAACCTCGGGACGCTCGAAACCCGCCGCAACAATCAAATCGGTCAATGCGGGTTTACCCTCGGTTAGCGTTCCGGTTTTGTCTAGTGCGATCACATCGATCTCCGATAGCGCCTGCAGTGCATCGCCTTTGCGAAAGAGCACTCCCAGTTCTGCTGCACGACCGGTGCCCACCATTATCGAAGTAGGTGTTGCCAGCCCCATGGCGCAGGGACAGGCTATGATCAATACAGAGACACCCGCCACCAATGCTAAAGGCAGAGCCTGACCAGAACCGAATATCAGCCACACCAGCACAGTCAACGTTGCCAGCGCCATAACAGCGGGTACAAACCAAAGCGTTACCTGATCAACAATACCCTGAATCGGAAGCTTTGCACTTTGCGCCTGTTCAACCATTCTTATAATTTGAGCCAGAGTAGTATCCGCCCCGACACGGTCGGCTCTGACTAACAGGCTGCTGGTTCCATTGACGGTCCCTCCCGTCACATTCGAGCCTACCGTTTTTGATACGGGAACCGGCTCCCCGGTGATCATACTTTCGTCGATATTGCTGCCACCTTCCATCACAGTGCCATCGACCGGTATGCGATCACCGGGTCGTACTCGAACTAAATCACCGACCACCAGATTGTCAACATCGACTTCAACAACTTCAGTGTCTCTCATCACATGCGCTGTACGGACGTGCAACCCGAGTAGCGCCTGTATTGCCGCACCAGTGCGTCCTCTGGCACGGGCTTCCAGCCAGCGCCCGATCAGTATGAGTACAACAATTACTGCTGCGGCCTCAAAATAGACTGCACGCACACCCTCTGGCAGCAAGTCTGCAAAAAACGTTGCCACCACAGAGTACGACCAGGCGGCACCAGTACCCACTGCAACCAGGCTGTTCATGTCTGGTGCGCGATTCCACAGGGCTGGAAATCCTTTGGTAAAAAACTGCAGTCCGGGACCGAATAGAACGGCAGATGACAGAACAAACTGGATAAGCCAGGATGCCTGTATCCCGATGCTGTTCTTAATCAGCATATGGAACGCAGGAATCAGATGTGCGCCCATCTCCAAAATAAGGACAGGCACAGTCAGTGCTGCCGCAATGGCTACACGACGCGATAAAACTCGCGACTCTTCAGTTTTACGTTCGGCACGGGATTGCCCGGCATGTGATTGAACCACTTCTGCGGGATAGCCGATTGTTGTCAGCGTCTTCACTAATTGAACAGGTGTTATTACCCCGTCAAGTATTTCAACCGTCGCTGTCTCGGTGGCAAGGTTTACCGATGCCGAAACCACACCCGGGACCGCCAGCAAGGCTTTATCAATACGACCCACACACGAGGCACAGGACATCGAAGTGACGTTCAGGGTAACAATAGATCTGCGCGCAGTGTAACCCAGAGAATCAAGCGCGCCCTGAACTTCCGTGACCTTTGCAGAATCATTCAATGCAAAGCTGGCGGATTCTGAAGCCAGGTTAACGCTGACGTCCGTTACGCCGGGCAGCGATGCCAATGTTTTCTCGACACGTCCAACACAAGACGCACAAGACATTCCATCAATACCTACTGTTGTCCGGTTTGCGTCATTCACAATGGGGCTTCTGGTTTTCTGTATAAGGAGTCTAGAGCTTCCTGTCACTGGAACCTCAAGCGAAAACCGGAATTCAGTTCTAAATTAATTTATTTTCAAACAGCCGCTTGAATCCGTCCTTGCCATTCAGCCGCCACTTTTATCAATCGCTCGGCATCAAGTGTCAGCAACCGTCGATTTTCCAGCAGTTGCCGCCCGGCCACCCAGACATCACTGACTCGCTCTCGATTGGTCGCGTAGATCACCTGCGCCACCACATCATACATCGGTACCATAGAAACATCGGGTTCAATGCAGGTGATATCAGCACTCTTGCCCACCTCCAGTGACCCTGTTACCTCACCCAGTCCCAGCGCCCTGGCACCATTAATAGTGGCCATACGCAGTGCGGCGGTAGCTGGAATGCTAGCTGCATCTGCGCTAACTGCCTTGGCCACCAATGCCGCTGTGCGGGTTTCACCCAGTAAATCCAGATCATTGTTACTTGCCGCGCCATCAGTACCGATCGCAATATTCACCCCCTGATCCGCCAGTTTACTCACCGGGCAAAACCCACTGGCCAGTTTAAGATTCGATTCCGGGCAATGCAGAACATGTACACCTGTGTCTGCCAAAAGACTGATTTCTTCATCGATCATTTGTGTCAGATGAACGGCCAGCAAGGACGGGGACAACAATCCAATTTTATGCAGCATAGCGATAGGTCTGACACCATGCTGCTTTACATAGTCTTCCACTTCAACGGCGGTTTCATGCACGTGCATGTGAATCTTTAGATTGTGTTCAGCACTAAACGCTTTTACTTTTTCAAGAGCATCAATATTGACGGTATATGGCGCATGAGGAGCCATAGCGGTTTGCACCAGTGGGTCATCGCAGAATGTTTCGTAGACCGCTAAACCTTTGTCGAAATATTCATCAACGCTACTGGCCCAGGCAGTTGGCACATTTATAATCGCGAGTCCAATCACTGCTCTGATCCCGGCTTGCTGACATGCCTCTGCGCTGTCCTGCGGGAAAAAATACATATCATTAACAGAAGTTACTCCGCTGAGCAAACTTTCTGCGATCGCCAGCTGTGTACCGTCACGCACAAACTCGGGCCCTACATGCGCCGCTTCTGCGGGCCACATGTAATCCTGCAACCATGTCATCAGTGGCTGATCACTCCCCAGACCGCGAAGCAGGTTCATGGGCATATGCATGTGCGCATTGACCAACCCAGGCATGATAATATGGTTGCGACGATCAACCACCGGCAGGTGACTAAAGTTTTTTGCGGCTTCGTCTATAGGCAGACTGTCAAGAATTCTGCCCCCGCCGATGACCAAAGAATGATCGGTGTATACCTGATTCTCTGCGTCAACCGTGAGCACCCATCCTGCATCAATACGATATTCGGCGACAGTTTGATCATTGGAGTCGGCTTTGGTCATCGGAACTCTCTTAAGCTGCTACAGTTTTTATTAGTTGCGCTGTAGTCTACTGCAATGCCACACGAGACCGAAACCGTTACCCGGCTTGTCACCTGAAATATCCGGATCCCACCCGTCGCCCTGCCCCGGGCACATTCTTCAAAAGCAATTAAAGATATCAGGTCCTGCCCGACCAGCGCAGCATACGGCGGGTTATTCTTCCAGATTAATATAACAGTCAGCAGTAAAACGCGGGGTACAAATACAATAAAACAGTAAGTCAGAATCACCGTTGTTAGTGATTCGCTGCGGCTGGTCAGCAGCAATAGTGACCTGATCACCAGCTTCTACAGGATGGCTCTCATGCCCTACCTGCATCAGACCGTTACCCGACTTTACAATATAGGATTCAGTGACACCGCACAAAGCATGCAGTTGCGTTGAAACACCAGGCTCCACACGCGCAACCGCGACAGACACTCCGGGAGATGCATCGCTATTCATGAGCTCTGTGATATAGCAGCGTTCGCTTGTAGAAAATTCTGCATCACCTGACGACTTTGTAAGCCAGCCTGGTATGGTCACTAGTCAAACCCTCAAAGAAATTACGATCCTGAGTTTACCATGGTTTGCACAGTGGGCAGGCCTTCGTGATAGTAACAGCATGAGTCATCGAGTCCGCCTGTAGAGCAAGCGCTCAGACGAATCGCTGTATTTCAATTGTTTTAATTGAAACACTTACCGGCACTAAGAAGAATCGAAATTCGAGTGTCCGCAAACGAGCCCTCAGTGACATCAAATAGGCTGCCTATTCGTGTAATGCGAAATACTCTTGGAACCTGACCAGATACGCCGTAAATGGCAAGGCTCCCTTCGACCCCCACCATCTTCTTAATCGATACAATAGCCCCCAGACCTGTGCTATCCAGAAACTTCACTTCACTGCGATCAAGCACCAGTCAAAGCTAGTAGATATAGACAGCCTGGCAGTGTATAAATCAACCTAATCAAACGACATTACACAATCCAGGGGCATTTAAATAAATAACGACCCTGGTTTCCGGACCATCAGCGACATTGACACTCAGCGTTTACTTACAATTACCTTGCGCTTGAAACTTCAGAGCGTGATTTCTGGCTATTTGACAATACTGTTTTAGTCAATGGGACTATTCTCGTGCACTTGATATTCAATGACACCGAGAAAGACTTCAATGCACGGTATACACAGAGTAAACTATACCGTTATGTCTCGCCCCGGAGTCAGAGTTGCAACGGAATTTCGGTCGGATTGTTTTTGACATTGAGTCTAACTTAACATTGCAACAGGTCGCCGACCCAACCTGCTGAGGAGCAAACAATGACTGATAAACTGCCGCGTGAGATAACAGCTACCGAAGTCGATACTTACCACCGAGATGGCGTTGTGCTGCTAAAGTCCATTTTCGATTCGCGCTGGATTGATGTTTTAACACGCGGCCTGACTACAAACTGCGAGAACCCGACTCACCGTGCTCGAACCTGGGATCGTGATGCTGAAGGGCGAACCATGTTCTGGGATAGTCAGGCATGGCAGGGAATTGATGAGTATCAGCAGTTTATCTTTAACTCTCCGGCCGGACAGTTGGCCGGAACGCTGTTGAAGGCCACGGAAATAAATTTTTTCTTTGATGCGGTTTTTGTTCGTTCACCGGGGACGCAATTTTCTACACCGTGGCATCAGGATGAGCCCTACTGGTCAATAGAGGGCTACGACACTTGCACAATATGGATGCCGCTGGTTCCGGTTAAAAAGAAAAACGCACTGGCTTTCGTGCCGGGCTCACATGTAACAGATCAGGTTTTCGATCAATACAACTTTGGAGACCTCAATCCAGATAAGAAATCAGATGTCGATCAAGTGAATTTCACTGGTATAGCTGAAGAGTCTATACCCGATATCGATGCAGATCCTGAAAAATACAATGTGGTGAGTTGGGATATGCAACCGGGAGATTGTGTAGCTTTTAATAGTCGCATCATGCATGGCGGCTCAGGGAAGCTCGATGACAATCAGGAGCTGAAGGTATTTACCAGCAAGTGGCTGGGTGATGATGCTCGTGTGATATTCAGAGCGAGCGGCATGGATCCAGATCATAGTGCCATCATGACCGAATATGGTCTTAAACCGGGGGATCGTCCGGGAACTGATCTTTATCCCAGGGTGTGGAGTAAAGGGGAAAGATGATCACTACATGGGGGGATTAGTGTGCTGTTGCGTAGTTAAGCACTCGCGGCCCTTCGGGTGCCGTGTTTATACGACAATTAAAAAAAAGGACAGACTAATCACACGCCACCGTCTCCAGTCATACACTCTACATGGATGAACGGTAAAACTGCAGTGCTTAGACAATCACGGGCGCTCACTATCCTGCGGCAAGTCGTCAGATATCTCATACCACTCTGCCTTCGAATCAGTGAAAATATGCAACCCGGGCGCCATACCCGGATTTCCTTTAACTGTTCCCAGAGCAATACTCTTGATAATACCCCCATCAGATCCAGCTAAAGTAGACCCGCAGTTTTTACAAAAGCACCACCCTCCTCCTGTTTCTACCTGATAGTGACGAATAAAGGAATCACCGGACGTCCAGCGAAAATCGCCTGGGCTAAATGCCGCTTATGTGGCAAACGCAGCACCATGTTGACGGCGACACATTGAACAATGACAGTGAGATGAATTAATA
>CAZNOB010000266.1:0-6792 GCA_964574535.1 uncultured Granulosicoccaceae bacterium
CACACGGTGCATAAATCAGATAACGTGACTGAAATGGACCCGCCTCTATGATCGATTCTGCAACAGTGACACATTGTGATTCATCAGTTCCAATACGGAACTCCATGCTGTCCTCATCGTACTTGAACTGTTGGGTTACATCGCCTTCGACACAATCAAGCAGCCCGAAAGGAACCTCAGTGTTATCAGGAGCATTGAGCGCCATGCATTTTCCTTCAAATTCTACAGATTGGATCATGCCGGACATCGCATCGAATGAAAATTGCGTGTCGCCGCCTGTTGGTTTACAGGAATGTGAATGCAGCTTGTCACTAAACCCTCTGCCTTGAGTGTCGATACACCAGCCGAGTTTGGCTTCCTCATTGAGGTTGTCAGCCAGGTAGATAACAGTGCCCTGGGTTTGAATGGCCGGCTCTTCTGCCTTGCCTGTAAGAGGTAAAACAAGCAGCATCATCGCTGCAAACATAGAACCCGCTTGATTGTATTTGTACATTTTCATCTCCTGTTTAATGCAGCACTATGGCAATGGCCCACATCACTAAGAAGGATGGCAGCCACTGACTGCAGTATTGCCTTATTCATAGCGCTGAGAAGGTCCTGACTTTTCGAATGTGCTTTAATTCTGCTCAAACGTTTGTGCGCGTTTTTTTACATAGGCAATCGATTCCTACATGTAATCACGGCTACAGTATGCATCCAATCTATTTGGATTCAAACTTTATAATATCATACCTCGACATGAAAAAAAACATCACTTCCACTCGCTTCTGCATTCTGCCGATTTGATCGAAAACCAACTGCCTTAAAAATAATCCACCCCATCCAAATCGCATTCAAGTATCAGCCAATTCACAACGAACTGCTATGGGGTAAAGTACTACTTTCTCCTCGGCTCCAGAGCACAATCACTCGACTTGCATATTCCACTCAGCGAGCATTTTAATGCCACACACCCAACCGTTACTCTTATCTCACAGGCTGTATGCGTATCTGGTTGAATTTCTAAATATCACGTTCCCTCCCAACTAACACCGCTGGTCCCACTATTTCGAATCAGATCTACGTGGCTATAAGAATTGCAAGTGAGAACAGGCCGACAACTATTCTCTGTAACGTTATACAACACCCACCTCCCGTTAAGCAGATGCTCCTGTACGCATCTCGAAGTTAGTTTTAGAAGCTTGCTGTTTTATTTAAGACACCACCCACATCCAATGTGAATATGGGGAGTTTCCCCCATTGTCCAACTTACCACCCATCGCCATGATGCATCTCAAGGAACAGGGTTGATCCTGATCACTATAAACACAGCCCGAAACCGCAATACGAGCAATCAAACAACCCGTCTGTTTTCTCTGTTGCTTTCATTTTACATAACGATCAAGGATGGGATTTACATGGCTTTAAATTACTTACCAGTGCTAATGGGTGCTGCTATTTCGTTATCAGGATGCAAAATCGTACTACCACCGATCGATATAACCGGGGGGGGGGGAATGTAAAGAAAAAGATAAACCAGTAGTAGCTTCCATAGATAAAAATTACGCGTTCGGAAAAAAAAATCAGAGTTTACTCAAAGGGAAGATCAAACGACCCGAATAAAGTCCGTATTTGTTTGCATAACACGTCAGGCCCGAAAAACAAGGCATTTCACTTTAAATCAGAAAAAAAACCTCGATATGTCACCAAAAGAAAGGGCGATTTAGTGTGTGGCGAACATCCAGCCGGTCCTAATACCGCGAGCTGGTATATGTATCGACAGAACCCGATCTGGAAGATTGTCGGCACCATCGATTTCAATGCGACCGGGTTTGCCGGCCAGCGAGTAACTTTCGACTGGTACGACGACTGATTCAGCTCAGTGGGGCTACAGAGCTCAACCAAAACCGCAACACAGCAGAATACCAAACCAGACAACAGTGTTATTGCGAACACACGAGTTAAAAAAACTCACATGCATCGCGTTCCAACAATTACCTAACACTGCTCATGTCATGGATAGAAAACAGTTTTTAAGGAACAACAAACCATGAGATTATCAGGACCGACAGAACAACTACACCCAAAGGGTGTAAAACACTCCCGATTCAAAAAAAATACTTCAAAAATCGTATTACTTTTTATTTCAACAAATTTACTCTGGGCGTGTGCGGCAGGTACGGATGAAGACACGGAAGAACCGCCAATCTTTGCAGCTTCCTGCCCTGCCACTGCACATATCGTAAACCTGGATCAGGATCCCAGTGGAGAGGGATCATGCAGCGCATTTTCTGACAGAGACGATG
Organism: uncultured Granulosicoccaceae bacterium; assembly: GCA_964574535.1. GTDB lineage: Bacteria > Pseudomonadota > Gammaproteobacteria > Granulosicoccales > Granulosicoccaceae. The sequence continues at coordinate 2,286 of CAZNOB010000266.1, forward strand.
TTGCACAGTGCGTAACAACCCGAATACAAAGTCACGTACAAAATAATTCATCATGCCTCGGAAAATTCGACGTGTTTGTACCGGGCACTTTTCAGGAAAACGGTGACTTCAGACAGTTTTCCTCACTGATAGAAACGAATCCTGATCGCACTTACCTGTCACTCAAGTACGGTAACAATTTCCTGGATGCTGCGGCCTATAATGAAGGTGTTGATGCTGCCAGTCTTTCACTGGACGAGTTACTCTACTCGTTGAAAAGCGTGTTTAATACCACTGATATCAGAGTGTTTGGCCACAGTAAGGGCGCACATGCGGTCGCCAGTACGTCTCTGAACTCGCAACACAGCGATGTCGATTTCTTTGCCTTCGGTCAGGCAGGCAGAACACCTGCAAACATCAAGGGCGGTGCAGGATACATCGAAAAGATCACCAATAATCTAGTCACGATGACATGGCAGAATGACGAGGTGAAATTCTATACCGGCGGCGCGAATGGCTTTGTACTCCCGGAATTATGGGGTTGGCCTGGATTTATCAATCAGGGCGGCGGAGGTGCCACTATTGCTCCAGCACGCATAGACCACCACAACAATTATGGTGGCAGCTATACAATAAATGACTTTACATATTGTGCCACTGGTCATAAGTCGGCAATGCTGGGTATTGACGACCCGGCTAACGAATGCGTAAAGCAGGATGGTGTCAGCTACCTGCCCTATTTTTGGGGAGATGCCGAATGTAAAGCAATAGCTTTTCAATATATGAACAACGCACAACCGGGAGACAAACACTATATCGGCTATTCAGGTCCTCGGGCTGCTCAATGCAGCGATACCGTTGGATTGGTTCAGGCTCAGTACTCTCTTCGATACCGTATGACACCAGCAGATCAGGGTGACTGCGAAGCTGTACTGCAACTTGATTTTAGAGGCTTAGATTTCGGTACTGACAGACAAAACGGTGGACGAATCGTTGTCAATAGTACGAGAGACACGCAGTGGGAGACAGTCAGCGGCACTGTTGCTCTACCTCTGCACATGGAGATAGGTCTGTGGGCTTATCTTAACGATGTATCCGGTCTATTCACCAGTTGCCGGAATCCCTTATCAGAAAGTGAGATCTATGTAGACACCTTAAAGGTCTCCTTCAATCATCCTAAAACCGGTGAACCAGTGAACCGAACTTCTGATTGGGCTGGATGAAGGTCAGGACTATCTCTGGCCTGCACTGCTGCAAGGTGCCAACAATGCTGGATGGCGCAAGACTGCAGGTACCTGGGATTTACACTGAATTATCATTCACAAAAAAGAATTATCTTCCCGTCATTAGAACCCTTTAAAGTGGGTGTCTTGTTAAAATCACTTTTTCACTTGTAGTCCGGCATAGGGACGTAGCGGCCGTCGAGGTCGAATAAATAGCACGTAAATAGAACAATAAGCTGACCCTATCATTTGACTTTCCCCTCAGGCGCCGCCACTTTGGTCGCAAAAATTCGAATGTTCCTTAATGCAAGCTCTATTTACTTAAGACTTAGGGCTAATTTGCACAAGTTAGCGCGACATTCGGTTGTTTACCGCATACGTAACAACATGACGCGCAACCGCTCTGGGCATTCAGGCCTAAGCCCCAACTTCTTGGTGCTGATTCGCTAAACCCAGCGCCATAGCAAACCTGCGTCGTGGGAGCGCAACTTAGCGAGACATCGCGACGAGAACCGGCTGGGACTATATACACATCCTCTTTATCCTTTTTGTCAGGCCACGTCTCGCCAGTCAGCTTTCCATTAGAAGCTTCAAAAAACCTAACCAGGATGGGTTCGCGACTACCCGAGTTGCACGAATGTTCAAACGTCCAATGTATGGCGCCAACATATTTCTTAACCTTACCCGTGGCAATATTCCATACTTCCCTTTGCTCCGCTTGCTCCCTGGCAATCCGTTTTTCCTTCCCACGAGCGGGGTCATTGTCGTAATCTCTTTGTACCGCATCCTTCGCCTCGATTAGTGTATTTCCGGCTTCAAGTTTTTCAGCCATGTTAAGACAATCGCGGTGTGTAATTCGAGGGTGCAAGCACTTAACATATATAAGCCGTATGTCACTCTTACGAAGAAAATCAACGAGCCTATACGCTTTTGCGTCGCCCAACGCGATTGCCCATTTCAAAGGCACGTTGAGTGCTTTACCACGTGGCGAAGATCTGTCGACCCGTTGCTTGGAATCGATATCTTGTCGAATAGCGATGTAATTCGCTAATGCGAGTCTGGTGTAATCCTCTGCTTTATTTGAATCATCAACCCTACTTTTGCATGCGTCGATAACTGAAAGCGCGTCGACCTCCATTATCGAATCATGCTGGATCTCAATATCCTGCCAGTCAAATTTATCCACAGCCAGGCAGTCTGCATTCGGAGCGGCCAGTGCGCCGTTAGCCGAGAGGACAGCTAGAATTGTCAGACACCCTTTGATCATTACTACGAGCTGTATACCCGCAAAATACAAGCAATTACTTATTCTTCTTATGCAAACTTTAATATTCACACTTTACCGCTCACCATAGTTTGAATTATTTGTGTGGAGAATTTCGAAGGAAAAACTGACATTCACTGCTCGAATAATTCAAAACCCTGTTTAATCCAGGACAATATTTCAGAATGTTTATCCAGTAAATCCGACAGCTCTCGGAGTTGGTAGCCCAGTTAGGGTTCGCAGTAAAAATCAAAAATACTGCCTTGAGGATTGCAGGCCTTTCGACTGCGAAAATTGTTTTGGTTTTATACAAGCTTCACCACTCAATCATAACATATCCGAGAGAAAAGATATAGGATGCAAAAAAATCAAGGGGTCAAAAAAAATCAGGGGGGTCAATTCTTGACAAAGCACTTTATACACTCTCTTCTACTCATCATCACCTGCCATACAATGTGTCAAACGGCTTATTAATTTGCTAACCCAACTGTCACTACTTAGTCCAAACAGCTTACTGATTTCTTAAGAATATTCCTGTAACCGGAAAACTACAGTTGCGCTAGAGCGCAATGGTGTCCTGTGCCCGGGGATTTGGTAATACTCTATTTCTCAGTGCCTTCACTGGCAATTTTCTTTTTCTTGCCACTTTACCGTTAACAAACATCCCTTAATTTTTGCACGATAACTTCGCGAGGCGATCGGCTGAGAATATTTTACGATGGGTGTCTATGTAAATGTTTTCATGTAAATGTTTCCCAGAAGCTTCATACCACATCCCATGTCGCATGTTCTGGTAGGATACTGGGGGCAGAACCCCCGGTCGAGCTTTCACCGACATATATTTACGCAACTTCACGTCGCAATGAACGTCCAGCTCAGCCGCACTTCCTGCGATGGCCGTTTGTGTGTGAATATGGGAGCTTGCGACCGTACACACAAACGGACAGCGCGTGAAGTGTCGGATGGAGCTGCTTGTTAGCTTATTTTTATGCTGCAATTTTCACAGGATGTAAGTTCACCCGTGCTGCCATTGCAACCAAAGAATCTATTGAAAAAACACTGATGTGACCCCTGGAAATATCTCCAATACGGGAACGTTGAACCCCCATACGATCAGCAGCTTCTTGCTGGGTGATACCTTCTTCCACAATATAATTTCTAATGCAATCCATTAGAGCAGCTTTTATTTTTAGTTGTTCTGCAACACCTGCATCATCTTCTATTGCGTTAAATACAGAACCTTTGGTAATTTTCTTAGGCATTTAAATATTCCTCTGCTGCCTTGTACCGTTTTACGATTAAGGCTTTATCTGATTCTGATGTTTTTTGTGTTTTCTTTTGCCAGCAATGCAATACTGCTACAGTGTCTGAAAATTTAGCTACATAGGCTGTACGGAAAATATTATTTCCTTCCGAAATACGGATCTCATACACACCCGATATGCCTTTTCCCAGCCCCGATAGCACTTTCCAATCTTTTGGCATTTCTCCAGACTGTATTAGATGTAGCTGATATCCCATGTCTTGGCGCACTTCTTCTGGAAAAGCCAACAAATCTTCATAACTGTTGCCTTCCCACAGGATATCTTTGAGATCATGCATTTAGTAAATGTACAATATAATGTACATTTATGCAAGCGTGTCTGAGTCACGTTTTCAAAGCTAACGCTTACAGCAGGGACAAATACAAATGCGCAGCTTTTGTATTTGTCCCTCTGACTGTTTTTGTTAAGTTATTTTCACCTTCCGGACACCCGTTTCGCCACGCTTAGAAACAGCCTTTACTATTTCTTTGTCCAGAATTCTCATGTTTTCTGGAGCTAGCATACGACAACATAAATCGACCTTGCTTTCAGAAGCTGCTGCTAGTTTTTTTAGTTTCTGATTAACGTCAAGCGGTATGAGTATTCGCCCGGGTCGGGTAACAAACAGCCTTCCAACAAGATTTTCGATAACGACAATGGCAGGGAAGATCAACCAAAATGGAAACCAAAATGGACACCCAATATTGTAACAAGCAAATACAGATAAATCTGACCTA
>CAZNOB010000267.1:0-6777 GCA_964574535.1 uncultured Granulosicoccaceae bacterium
GAAAATCAGTTTCGGACCACTGCCGGAGTATCAGGCGATCAGTTTCAAGACTCAATATTTTCTCCGTGATTAGTTTTTCTGTGGTTTATAACACTGTCGGCCCAGGAGCGACATGTTTATGCACATATAACTACCAGCATTCAATGAGACTCCACAGATCATTGAGGTCTGTAGACAGCAAAAAGAACTTTAGAGCTACTCGCTTGTTTGCTTCATCTGAACATTCATCAATAGCTATCTCTGCAGCTTCCTCTAGTCAGGATTATTCATAAGGCGACAAGTAACTATTATCGAAATGCTATGTATGCAGTTTAAAAAATTTTGGCTGACAGGTTGCCCGCTTTGGGCTTCTGGATGGGCGCTAATTATTCCTGCGGAGCTTTTCCAAATCGTCGGGCTGTCCCCGCGCGTTCTTTCTCTTTAGTGTGTGAATCCAGTGCAGAGCCCAGACTATCCAACCGACTATAGGGGGCGTTAATATCTGGCAATTTGGCATCACGTAGTCCGAGATACCGAGACTGTAGCGATCGCTTCTTTCGCACCTGATGTGGCTGAAAGTCATTAAATTGCTGTGGAGATATGTGATCACCAAGAATCAGTTCACCTGCTTCCTCTGCATCGCGAATCAGGTTTTCTCCGACCAGGGATCTTGTGACAATACCGTTGAAGCCTTCGTCCTCACCTTCCGGGCTGCCTCCGGGCCAGACATCTGCAGCGGCTATATCTGCCGCTTCACCCAGTGCATCGGGGCAGAGTTTACAACGTGGCTCTATTCCCCAGCTACTTTCGTCCTTCCAAAGGTTCTGATAAGAAATCTCAAGCGTTTTTCCATCACTGCTTTCTATCCGCGTCGGTCCCGGGTTTCCGTAACCACGGTGACGATACAGTGTAACAGTGTGCTCCTGTATTGCTGCGTTGTGCAATATCTCGCGGGATTTCTGTGCGGTTGACTGGCCGCCACAGACCATGGTGAGTCGATGTGTTATCAGCTTGTTGATGCGATTATCGTGCTTAGCCATGTTATGGATCGCGCTTAGGTCACAGGGTTTGCCAACAACAGCAAAGGGAGCGTCGCGATCCAGTGCTGCTAACAATCCGGTGAGTGGTGCGACCGGACCATAGCGCGAACCGGCTCCGGACAGAACATCGTCTGCTGTTTCGCTTACAGTAGCGATGCTTTGAACTGGTGCAGCCGGGTCTGCCTTAACATGGTAGATAAATGCAACCTGCCTGGTGTTTAGTAAGTGGTGTGCCAGTGCCGTTAATACGCCACCGGTTGAGCCTATGTGCCGGACCTTTGGGGTGGCAGCCCATGCGTATCTCATCGATGTGTATTCACCCCAGATCTCGTCTGAGCTGAAGGTTGCAGTATTGACGTTGACGGGGTGATCGGATTGTTGCCGAGGGGTGATGTGAATACCAGGGCACACAGAGAGCAGCAGTCTTTCTTCCTGTTTAGTAAAACCATTGTCCGGCACGGGCTTCAGTGAGCCCGCGATATTCATTTGCATTTTTATTTTTCGATTGCTTATCGCTTCGCACAATCCACAACCAATACATAAGCCTGCGTTGACAACCTGGGCGATAGATTCGGCAGCTATGGTTTCCACGTTATGGCTGCAGCCGATATGCATGCAAGTATTCGTAGTGTTCCATGCATTCATCGTAAATGGCTTTTACACGTTCCGGTATATCACCGATTTCAACATATTTTCTTTTCTGCGGTTTCAGTCCGTCTGAGTCGCGAAGGTTGGCGTGGAATGAGCCTCCGTCCCACCAGCTGACTTCATCGCGAGCTCCAGGTTCCCAGCTTAGCGCTTCTTTGATAAATGGAATGCCGACAGCATTTGACCAGCGTTTAACCATCGAGTAGGGGTCTGCGAGCAGGTCATCACTGTCTATCAGTGGGGGGGCTGTACTATGCAATTTTTTCAATTTATCGAACAACAGGCGCTGCTCTTTGAAGCCGACTTCCTTCGGGTGAAAGTCTGGCCATTTACTAAACATAGATGTAATTGTTTTTGCCGGGTGTCTGATTAGAAAAGAATGATTGAAATGAGATAGCAGTTCATCAGTCCACAGGTGGTCAATGTAGTGAGGGAAATCTTTGATGAATACCGATTTTGTTTTTGCGGTATGCAGAAGTTTTGCGCTGACACTTTCGAGTGTCAGGCCAGGTGTACGAAGACTGTCTTCAGTGAGGCGTGGCCATAGTGGATTTTCACCTTGGTACCAGGCTTCTCCATAGGGTTCGTGCAGGCAGGTCATATCACCACGCTGGCGCATCATCCATTCGAATGCGGTCGATGTTGAGCGGGGCACTGCCCACAGTGCCAGTATTTTATTCACAGATTTATCCTTTCAGGGTGGATAACAAGGTACCTTGCTCAGTGATCGGTGCGATGCCCAGTGTTCTATACACCCGCCAGTACAATGCGTTATCGTGAGTGACAACTGGCTTGCCGAGCATTTTTTCAAGGGTGACTTCAAGCGAGACAAATCGCTGCGCCAGTCCGTCGGATTCACGTCTGAAGTTACACATGCCATTGGCCAGATAGGCATCGACGTTGGGCGCTTTGTCTGCCACGTAAGACATTGACTTTTCGGCCAGATCGCCGTCGAAGCACCAGATTTGTGCATTGCATTCTTCCTGGGTGGCGATAAAGCCCTGGTCGACAAAGTTGCCTGCCCAGACAACATCGAACCCGGCCTCTTTTAGAAAGTTTGCGGTGCCCTGCCACCAGGCAGGCCAGTGGTAGACGCCATTCAGTGCGACCTTTTCTATGTTCAGTTCCCGGAGTGCTTCCACCATGGCGTAGCCTGCCATATGAAACGGAGTCTGGTATTTGTCGGACAGGTGTTCACAGTGTTTGCGAATACCTTCGACACCCAGGCCACTGGCATGTACCCAGTTTGAGCCGACTTGCCCACAAACATCCGCCCCGTTGTTTGCCATACATTCAACGAATTCTTCCAGCAAATGAAAATTTTGTTTGCGTTGATCCAGCTCGTGTACGTAGTCTGGCAGGTGCAGCATACGTCCGTGCACGCCGACTGTTTCAGGTGACATGCGTAGAAAGTCAGAGGGGGCAGCATCAAAATCATGAGGTGGACAGGTGAAGCCTACCTGGTGGGGAAACAGTTTGTTTTTGGGTACTGACCAGTGTGCGGGTTTATTATAGGGCATGTCTTCGGCGTGCCTTTGTTAGTAATTTTCAGACTTTAGCATTGATGGTGTTTGGGATTGTGGCTGTTCGCGTCATTATTAACAATAACCTTGTCGGGAGCTGGTTTTAAGGTGAGTATTGAGGCCATCAATAGTGGTGTTGCTGAAATGTCTGGTGGTTTTAATGCAGACATGTTTGATGAACAGTTGTGTAGTAACTTCAAGCTAAGTTACCCGTCTAACATGAACAGGCGTTATCCGGGTTTGTAACTTTATTGTGGCTGAATTGACTGGCCCAGTCTGGACCAGCGAATACCGTCCGGGCCTTTTGAAAACCAGATTTGCCGGGGCAGTCCGACAATATCGCTTAATGGTACAAGGCCGAATAACCGGGAGTCGTTGCTTTTAGATCGGTTATCACCCAGGACAAATGCATGCCCCGGTTCGACTGTGATCTCGTCTTCCTGGATGTCTTCGTTTACATCCCAGATCACTTGCCATGATTTACCGTTGTATGATTCTGTTGCTTCGCCCTGGCCGGTCGTTGATCTTTGTCCCAGTAACTCGCCGTTAATGGAGACTCCGTTATTAGATATTTTTATTTTATCGCCAGGTAGCCCTACGACACGTTTGATATAATACTGAGTACGATTATTCGGGTAAACAAAGACTGATACATCACCGCGCGATACTGAGGTACGGCACCATGGGCAGTTGTACCACATGTCGGCAAACATCATATCGCCTCTTTGTACCGTGGGAATCATGCTGCCGCTGGGGGTATGAAATGCCTTTACCTGATTGTCGCGTATCCAGAAAATCATGCTGGGTAAAATCAACATACTGCAGACCAGGAATACCACCGTATACATCCCGTTTGTTTGCCATGGCTTCAGTCGGTAGTTTTTCAGTTGGCGTGCGTTACGCCACGCGTCAATAATTCCGTAGCCCCAAATCATCAGCGGGATCAGCACGCCGGCGGCCAATGCGAATACAGTCATCCACACTGGCAGGTATAGCGCTATGATGACAGTCAGTGGAATTGCTATTAGGCAGAATGCGATAAAGATCCACAGTGCTTTGTTTATTTGCCCGTTATAGATTTGTCCGAAGCCCGGCAATATTGCTGACATGACTGCAGCGAATATGGGTTTTCGGGGTACAATTATGTAATCGTTTTGCTCGCCGAGAATCGTTTCTCTATAAGCCGATTCTGGTTGTTGTACCGCGTTATTCATTATTTATAGCTCCTGTCTTTATCCGGCTGTTGTCGCAGCCCATATGCCAAACACAAAGCCGATCATTTGAAAGGCACCGGCAAGGCTTGCAGTGCCCAGTGCGAACCATTGCCATATCGGTGTGGCGGGTGTTGTTGGTGAGATCGGTCTGGTGGCTTCTGTCGAAACGTTGTTTTGCGGTTGCGCCGATATTCGCGCTACCACCTGATCACTAAAGTTTTCAGGTGCATCTACGGTGCTGCTGCTTAGCAGTGCATCCAGTTTTTGTTCTGCTGGTGTTTGCTTTTTCATGACGATGAATTGCCTGAATCAGGTGTTGAATTCCAAATGTTTTGCAGCTTTTTTCTTGCACGTGTCAGACGGGTTCTAAAAGCGCCGGTGCTGCAACCCATGATCAGTGCGGCGTCACGGGTTGATAGCTCTTCTGCATAGTGCAGTGCAATGGTGCTGCGTTCTTCAGCGCTTAGTGCATGCAGAGTTTGATTGAGTTGTTTAATATCCTGCTGAAGTGATGCCTGATGCTCGGGGCTTGATGTAGAGTCCGTTGTTATAACTGTATCCGGTTCTTCATCTGACCCAACCGGTCGGCGGCTTTTTTTATCAATTTCGTTTAGAGCAACATTACGTGCGATTGTGCACAGCCAGGTTGAAATTTTGGCCCTGTCTGGTTGGTATGATTTACGGTTATTCCAGGCTCGCAGAAAAGTATCTTGCGCCAGATCTTCCGCGTCTGCCTGTGAAAATCCCATACGACCCAACAAGCTGAAAACCAGTTTTTGATGCTTTTTGACAAACCGCCCAAACACTACCGGGTCATCTGACTGGAGTTCAGTGATGTCATTGGACAGATAGTTTGGGTAAATCGCTTTCATAACCGGTTGTACCGGGGCCTCATAAAAACGTTACTGGAAAAATTCACCTACATTCTGAAATGATAACTGATCCTCACATTGACGGTGGACGGCTGATCGGGTAGGCGGGGCTAGCCTGGTGCGGTTTACTTAATTTTGTGATTCGGGTTGATCGATGCGTATTAATTGACGCGGTTTTGTTGCCTGGTAAGTACAACAATTGATAAAGCACTTAATCCGATTGCAACCCAAATAGCGGACAGGTATGAGCCGGTTCGATCAAACTGCCATCCGCTAAACCATGGGCCTATTAAGCCCGCAACGCCCCAGGCAGTGAATATCTGGCCGTAGATTCGAGGGGCGGCTGAGGGCGAAAAGATATCTGATATCGCCACCGGGTACACAGCGATTAAAGCACCATAACAATAACCAACGATCGCGAGGCCCGCCAGCATGGTCCATGAGATGGTATTGAGTGGACTGACCAGTATGAACAACCCGAGGCAGCTGAACAACGGAAGCCATCTCAGTAGCCGGTTACTGGAAAAACGATCGGCCAGACTGCCTGCGCTAAAGCCGCCGAGCATATTGCCCAATGCCACGAACACTGGTGCGCTGGATGCAATGCTGGTTTCTCTACTTAGCCAGCTTGCGATCCCGTAAGCGTGCCCAATAAGCATCAGGCCCGCAGCTACCGCTGATCCGTAGCTCAACCAAAGGAATAGCCTGGCTTGTTTCATTGGTGCTGATAGTGGCTGCAGCTTTCCTGTGGTCGGTTCACCGATATACGCTGCATTGGAAAAATGTAACATTGAAGCACTGATCAGTGTCACCGCTACAATGATACTTGCCATGATACCCAGTGCCAGTGCATTACCTCCCTTGCCAATGAGTGCGATAAACAAGACTGGTGCAAGCGTCGCTCCGACTGCATAAAACGCAGTAACAATGCCCATCGCAAAGCCTTTTCTATTGGGGGCAGCCTGCCCGGACAGTTGCAGGGCGTACCCGTAACCCAATCCATTGGCAGCGCCAAATATAACACCGTAAAAAATGTAGTGCTGAAACAAGGAGTGGCTGATGGCTGAGCAGCCCAGCCCGATTGCGGCCAGCAGTCCTGAGACCATAAACAGTGTTGCCGGGCGCAAGCGACTAAAAACGAGATGGCCAAATAGCACGGCGATAGTCAGGGAGGCGAGTGCCAGGGAATAAATAAAACTGACGTTTGCCCGGCTGGCCCCCGGCAAGGCTTCCCAGTCAGGGACAAATACTGAAAAGGCGTGAATTGTGCCGAGTACGAATGTCATGGCACAGCAGGCCGAGATGGTGACCGCAGGGCGGGACGGCTCCTGGAGTACTGTCTTCAACACATGCTCCTTGTGATCGTCACTGGATCAGGAGTATGTCGCTTATGAGGTTGGCTGGCAAATATTGGTTTTAACTAAACCCTGTTGTTGCATAAAATTCCGGCCCAGAACCGCTGCGCTGCCTCTATAGCAGCATCTAAGGCGCTGTACTCACT
>CAZNOB010000268.1:0-6757 GCA_964574535.1 uncultured Granulosicoccaceae bacterium
ACTGCACACTGTACTGTGCGAAGACTGGGCAAGTTTTGAAAAGGATCCATTCTGGTTATTGAAACAGTATAAGAAGAGTTAAAATCAGGTATGGCACGCCTGCCAGGTAATGGGCAGGCTGAGATGAGCTTACGAAGAATTGATCACGAAAGGTGTCGGCAGCACACTAGCACTTGTTTCCTGGCAACTAATCTATTGATTTCAATTAGTGCATCTATATAGGCGAACGCTACAGAGAAAGTCTCAGGCAAACAGGCTTTTTAACTACATGCAAATTGCAATCTGATCACTAAAAACCCGACTGCCACCACAACACCAAACTGTTTTCCAGATCACCAGAAAAATACTGTCGGCCAGTCAGGCCAAAGGCGGAATTATCTGTGAATTTTCCCCCGACTGATGCCAATGCGTAGCCCCCTCCCTCAAAGTCGAACTCGGTTGTATCGCATGAGTCACATCTGGATATCGTCCGGCTTGCCTTTGTTATTCTCGCAGCACCAACACCGACTGCATATACAAAACTACTACGCGAGGTTACCGTGTTGCTAAAAGAGATTTCGCCAAAAAAAGACGTTCCGCGTGTTTCAGAATCCTCTACACGAACAAAACCATCATCATCAACCACGACTTGCGAAAACTGATTCTCATCATCGAGTTCAAATATGCCTATTCCAAGGGATGCAGAAAAGTATTTTGAAAAACGATTGGCACCGGCAAGTTGCAGCGCGATAACAGAGTCACTCAGACCTGCACTGGTAGTAACATCAGAATCCAATGAAATAAAATTCAGAGCGACGGAATAAGACAATCTGCTCCCGGGCGAATGCGTTTTATGAAGATCTGAATTCACGTCCGTCGAACTAAAGCCACAGGCAGAGTTGATCACTTTCTCACCAAAGCCAACGCTTGCAAGAAAGAACCGGGTTAGTTCTTCGCCCTCCGCCACTGCCAAGGATTGTACAACTGATTAAAAACGCAGCTAATCTACACGTATACACAGTCCATTATCCAATAACCTGGCGCAAAAGTTCGCCACCACACGATAGAATTTTCGAAACGAATTACCAACAGTCAACCTGCGCTTTCGCAAAGAGCACAAATATATTTTTAAGAGAGTGCGAACATTATTCGGTTTTACTCAGGTACGGCTCTGACAGAATACTTTAGAGCAGCTACTGCAGACAACATAGGAAATCCGATCTACGTTGTAAACTCCAAATCTGCCAAAATTGATATTAGATGATAGGAATCTCACTTCATTTTCTGGGATTGTTATTTTTCAATCACTGATCTACGACTTAGAACTGAAACGTCGGATACCCGTTACTTCTCGTATGGAAAAGCGTTCCCGATATTCTCCACTACCAGCATCGTGTTATTGCTGATGGTGATAATCCTTCCAGGGTTCGCCGACTGCGAGATACCAACTAAGTCAGGAATGAACCACTGATGGTGACACTATTGGGCATGAAACGAATGCCCTCTGTGCCGACCATCAATCGATAACTGGAATCAGTTGATGATCGTAGTGTTGAGAAAGCTCCTAACGTAAAAACTTGTTGCGATAATCTGTCTTCGTAATATTCGCGAGTTTTACCGAGTTATCGTCGTTTGCGCGCGAGTTCTCGCATCATCGACATAGCCCATGCAGAATTGCAACATGTTGACAGCAAATACCTATTTACTGACGTAATTGTGGGAAGATATCTCCGAACACATAACGGCGACTTTACAACATAGGGCTGATTAACTCATGTGGCGCGGCGTTCGTGCAGCAGGACTGTATTCCCACTAGAGCACTTTCACTCAGAATCTCACGCATCCGCTACGAAACCTGTTCTAAATAAGGCGTCCCTGCTAGTGAAATTTGCGTGTCGGCCAGGTATCGTCCGAACGCCGACTACCGGTTTGACGTTTACAGGAAATTTAGACCCACGACGGCCCGGTCTTTAACGCTTCTTTATAAAAACCACGCATTGGACTGGGCGCCGTGGATGACATATCTATTCGAATAAGTAGTGGACTCCGATTCCGATATTGAACAGATTGAAACCATTAAAGTTATCAAAGCTAGCAAATGAAGCACCAATTTCTCCACTCAACACGATTGGTGGCGCTTCTGGAATCGCATTTCGTAAATCGTAATCCAACCCTACTCCGCCACTGATACCGAATGCGTTTTCAGATCCGAAAATCCCGGTGTCAACATTAATAAACTGAAGACCGCCAAAGTAGTACCAGTCTAACTCTTCAGTCTGTCTGAAGAACAGCAAACCGCGGCCAGAGACACTTGTTACCGTACCGAGAGCACCGATAATTCCCTGCACTGAAAGAGTATCGCTAATCGGATAACGCACGCTTGGTCCGGAAGAATTTAATCCGCCCTGCAGACCTAAAGAAATGCCATCTGCCGCTATTGAGCTATTCGCTGAAACCAGGCATGCCGCACCCAATAAGGCCCCCAGGTAATTTTTAGTGTGTCGTATTTCTTTCATTGTCCATTCCTGATTAAAGATATATGTTGAGTCGCGACTGCTGTTACTCAATGTACCGATGAAACAAGTGACTAAAAGTCCTGATAAACCAAAGCCTGCCCTGCATTCAACCGATTAGCCTGCCACTATTAAATTTTTATTTTATTAGTCAACTTGCAGTTCAGTGGTTCTGCTGGCGTTGATGCCAAACATTATTCCAGATATTAGGTATAACGTACACAGTATTCAGAATTAAACGCTGCAACGAAAATTTTATGTTGCATTATTCACCTGAACCACGCATTCAGAGGCGCTGCCTTGTACACATGGGTCATGAACAAGTCAGCTGATCGTCACGGAAGCATGTTCCGGCACGCGCTTGAGATGATTTCTGTAGCATTTCGTTCGTGCAGCTGGGCTGTCCTCCCACGAACTTTGTGCCGTCTTTGCGACTATTTATACCGCTTTCACATCAGCTAGAGGACGTTCTTTAAAACTCGGAGATCTGCGATATTGTTGCAAGCAGGAACAGGTAAGCGATCGAATGCACCTACCCAGGTCCAATACCGTGGCAGTGCTTTATTCTGGTTAATTAATCAACTACCAATATCCACCTAACAATACATCGATTTCTCTAAGTCTGCTGTTTTCTTCGACTGATGCATTTCTCAGCGATGATACCGGTGGTATATCCTGTAAGCCAGGTATTAAGCGAGACACAAAGTCAAGTTGATCGATATAATCAGCAACACAATCACGACCACTATGTACTAGCTCCGTTGCGACAACTGAAAACAGCTCTGTTAGCCTTGAACTGCTACCGAGTGTCCAACACAACAGATCGTCGGCACAGTCAACTCACCTGTTATGCACATCGGCAAACTACCTTCTGTATTTTGCGCGAAGTAAAACGCTCCCAAAATAGGTGCCAAAGATTGGCCAGTCCTTACTGAAAGAACAGTATCAATGGCATCAGCAACCCACTCAAAGTTACCGCCTACACCTAAGTCTCTAATGTCATCCAATGCATGACCAACTTCATGAAAGAGTAAAAAATCCATCATACCCAGAGCTTCAACCATGGCGTTACTTCGCTAACCTGGTTTGAACCGCTTTGTCTTTGAACGACAGTATCATTGTTGTCGTTTTCGCTGTCTCCTCCGCTACATCCTCCGCCACCACCACAGACGGTCGTAAACGGCAGACCTCCTGAGAAAACGATTGCCTCGAAAAATCAATACAAAGTTGCTGTGGTCCAGACAGAAAGTAAGGATGGTCGTAATCGATAGTTACATCAACAGAAAATCCCGACCCCGGCTCCAGTCGAGCCCAGCTTTCTCCATCCGACACCGCAATAACGCTATCGATATGAATATACTCTTGTGGCGAGTCCTGTTGCTGAATGCCAGCGCTCTCCAGCAGAAACACAAATGGCGCGGCACTACCGTCCATAATTGGAACCTCGCCGCCATCAATTTCTACAATGCAGTTACTGATTTCCAGTCCTGCTAATGCCGCCATCAGATGCTCGATGGTTGATACGCTATCCCCGCTAGCAGTAGTGATCACTGTTGCTAAATCGGTAGAAGAGACACAGTTAACAGAGGCGCGTATTGCCCTACCATTAGCCGATGATTGTCTAAATACGATCCCCGTTTCACAAGGCGCAGGCAAGAGGGTCAGTTTAACCTGTTGACCAGAGTGCACTCCTGTTCCACATGCGTAGACCGGGGATTGAATTGTTTTTTGTTTCGTCACATGCTCGCCCTCGACTATAGTACTTTCTTAAACGTACCGGGCGGGCTGCTTCGACTCCGTAACCTGGAATGACCAGACTAATACCTTCAACCTATAAATCTGAGATAATCCAGACAAAAAATTTTCTGGTAAATATCTGGCTTTGTTTGAAACAGTGCATTAGGTGGTAGAATGATATGATAGGAATGGTTTACAGGGTTTGTAGCAACCAAACGAAGTTAGAAAACTTATTGGAAGGGTCACTCAAAACCCATAGCCTCGCGCACGCCCGGGCTTAGTTTATAAACACGCGATCGGTTTTAGTGAATAATGGCCCGGCGATTCTCACCTTAAAATGTGATGCACCTACTAACCTTTCGCAGGTTGAACAACCCGTCTGCCAAAATACCCAACCCAAAAAGATGTCCGGTTTCCGTGGCACTGAGGGTAGTTCCCCCCTATAAAGACCACACACAAAAAAACCGCCAATTGGCGGTTTAGTTGTATCGGTAGATTGGTGGAGGCGGCGGGAATCGAACCCGCGTCCGCAAGCACTCCGCCCTTGGCGCTACATGCTTAGTTTCGTCTTTAGATTTAGCTTCATCGACCCGACGAGCAGGGCCTGAATCAGCGATCCTTTGATTATTTAGTGGTTTGGGTCAAGGCGCCCCTCCCTCACGATCCTGCGGCTAGTGCCCCCGGTCCGAGTCACAGGCAAAACGGATTCGGGGTAGAACTGTACAACTAGAGGTTAAAGTCTAGTTATGCAGCCATTGCGTAGTTGTCGTCGTTGGCAACTAAAGGTTTTGCAACTGGTTTTACGAGGTAATTTGCCCCTCGGCATGCTCCTTAGGTTTTGCCACCCGCGTCGAAGCCAGGTCGCCCCCCAATTACTACTTTCGTACATTTAGTATGGCGGCAAACTGTTGAAATTCAATAGTCATTTGCCCTACCGGAGGTATTGTAGCATTTCCTGACTGTGTGGTGTCGGAATGTGTCTTTGGTTGGGTCGTTCCTGCCAGAGGGCCTTTCTGAAAAGACCTAAAGCGGCATGCCCTTCAGGCGGAGTCACTTTTCAAACGACGAAAAAGTAACCAAAAGTCGTCTTGCGACTATTCAGCCCTTAGGGTGCCTGTGGCATTTTGAGAGTGATTAGTTAACTTTGAAACATCAGACACGTTTGATAACCTGTTTGAAAAAGTGACTCCCGCGGAAGGCGTTTAACAAAGGACCAGAGGTCCTTGCTCTTGATCTACCCGCGTTTGATTAGTTTTGAGATTTCTCGTGGAAGGAGAGCGCAGCGCCATGGACGGCGCGAAGAGCGCTGTCAGGCATGGATGCCTGTTTGCGCGACCCCCTGGAGCGATAAATCTCAAAATTCCGCAGGAACCCGAAGGGCTGATTGGTCGCAAAAACAGTTTTGGTTACTTTTCCTGTTTGAAAAGTGACTCCCGCGGAAGGCGACATCTAACACATCGCTTCCGCACGAAGATCTAACATAACAGCGCCGCCAGGCGACATCTAAAACAATGCTCCCGCAGGATCACCTTTTACCGTGTCACTTCAAACTTATTCAATGTAAAGGTACCTTCGCCCCACCACATTTCGGTACCGATCTCGATAGCACCCATATAATAATCGGGTTCAAGTACATTGATCTCCCGTTCCACGGCATTGGCTGCTGTCCAGTCACGAGTCCAGTCAACGAAACGCTTCCAGTTAATCACACCACTGGTTGACGGGGTTTGAGCGGTGAACGCGATATAGTGTTTATTACTGCGTGGCTTGATGTATACATCCCACAGTTTGTTGTCGACCATTACTCCGGTTAACGCCAAATCACCGGGGGTTCGGATAGTCGGGTTATTTACCCAGATCATCATTTCGTAAACGCGGTTGTCTACATCGTCGCACGGCCCCTGGATGCTGCTTGAGTCATGAAAAAATGATTCAAGAGCTACGTTACGCTCCGCATTACTGCCAGTCTCACTGAACGCATACTCAACAACGAACTCGGGAAGGTCACGCACTTTTTCAGGTAGTCCGGTTTCTTCTTTGGTGCCCGATACATGGGTACCCAGCTTGGGTCCATACAGAACTTCGGGGTAAGCCTTAACTTCGAATTCACCGAATTCGGTATTGGTGTCGTCTTTCCCAAGCCAATCGTACGACCAGGCTGGTGTTACGGAACCGTCGGCATTTTCTGTCACATTAATTAGTTGTGACCAGCTGTCATCGGCCATCACTCTGGAGTTCCAGCTGTTATTTAACACAACATATTTATCATATGCCACAGATGCCCAGGCCTCACAGGTGCTGGTGTTCGATTTAATCGGCATCAGATTGGGAGAAATCGGTGTGGTAATCTGTACCGGGTCAGAACTGGGGCCTGCCACGCCGTCTACTGTAGATTCCACATACCAGGTTAAGTCGTTATCGAAATACCCCAGTGAGGTTGAACCGTTACACATCCCCTCGCCGGTTTGACAATTCGCGGTGACAGGATCAAGTGATCTGGCATAACCATTACCGTCTACATCCTTAAC
>CAZNOB010000269.1:0-6666 GCA_964574535.1 uncultured Granulosicoccaceae bacterium
CTTTCTCGACATCGCCATTCGCGCAATCGTATCGGTTCATGGATTCCGAAGCATCAATCAAAAACAGGATGTTAGGTTGAGCCTCGACTTTTGAAACGGAGCTAAAAAAGATTTCTGTATCGTCTGCCCACAGGGGATTACCGCAAAGCAGCGTTAGTAGAAAAAAAGGTAAGCTACAACGAAGATCCAAAAATTTCTCGAACATTTCGGCCTCTGGGAGCACAGATCCGGCAGTATGCGGATTGTGACTTAGATATCAGTTCGGAAGCTTTATTGGCCGGATCGGGCAAAACATTAGACCCGGGTATCAATAAAAACGGTATTAATTAAAATATTCGATAGATAAATCTTTAGTTCGATTCGATTAGGTGTGCCTGGATGCGGTGTGAGTTCCACAGAAGAGCATGCAGGCAAATGCCGCATCTGGTGGTAGCGGGCTCGTTCTGCCCTTTGAATGTTCCAGCAAAAACTATAGGCGGTTATTCATGATTTCAAATGCCCTTAACCTGTTGTTCGATAGCTCCAAAGATAGATTTGCCGTCTGAATTCATCATTTCAATGCGAACTTTGCTGCCAAATTTCATAAATTCGGTTGTTGGTTTGCCGCTATCAATGGTTTCAATCATACGAATCTCGGCAATGCATGAATAGCCAGCACCACCTTCGTTGACAGGCTTGCCGGGGCCATCATCAAGCTTGTTTGATACTGTGCCGGAACCGATGATCGTGCCAGCACAAAGATGACGTGTTTTCGCTGCATGAGCGATAAGTTCACCAAAGTCAAAGGTCATATCAATGCCCGCATTGGCGCGCCCGAAAGGCTCGCTGTTGTAGTCGACGCATAATGGCAGGTGCACTTTACCATCTTGCCAGGCATCGCCCAGTTCGTCCGGACTCACGGCGGCAGGAGAAAACGCCGAGGACGGTTTAGACTGGAAAAATCCAAACCCTTTGCCAAGTTCGTCGGGTATCAGGTTTCGCAGCGAAACATCGTTGACCAGCATGATCAGACGGATTGCCTGAAGCGCTTCCTCGCGGCTTGCACCCATTGGCACGTCATCGACGATCACTGCAATTTCACCCTCCATGTCAATCCCATAGGACTCGTCTTCGATGACAATGGGGGAGCGTGGTGCGAGAAAGGTATCTGAGCCACCCTGATACATCAGCGGGACTGTCCAGAAGCTCTCTGGCATTTCTGCACCGCGTGCTTTTCTGACCAGTTCGACATGGTTTACATAGGCAGAACCATCAGCCCACTGGTAGGCGCGTGGAAGTGGTGACAATGAATCCCGTTCGTGGAAACGCTGTATCGGTTGATATCCACGCTCAAGGGATTCTGCGACTCTGCCAAGCCGAGGGCCGCAAACTGACCAGTTATCCAATGCTGCCTGCAGTGTGGGTGCGATATGACCCACTGCTGTGCATTGTGTCAGGTCTTTTGAAACGACTACAAGAACGCCATCGCGGCTGCCGTTGGCCAGTGTTGCCAGTTTCATTTTTTATCTCTGTTTTTAATGACAATCGTTTAACGAGCCAGACTAACTTCGAATCGCGGCTATTTTATAGCGCATGATAGCATATAGGCTGTCAGCGTTACGCAGTGGCAAAATAAACTAGAAAGATTACTTCAGGGTTTGCATAAAGACTGGCGTCGGCGATCACTGAAATCACATCAGGCGCAACAACATTTGAATTGCTCAGCGACCAGTGCCGCTAAACCGCCTTGCGGAGGATCAACGCATTATCCAGTGCTTACAGTGCTGCTGGCTTAGAAAATCCTCTGCCCCTGATCCTTTAAGCAGTGAAAGAGTAGCCAGCATGCCAGCTTCAATACACTGGTTTCTTGCTACGGTGATACTTTTGGCAGCATTGGGTACCGGCCAGCCCGTGCGTGGATCCAGTATATGTCCGTAACGGACTCCGTCTTTCAGTAAATATCGCCGCGCGTCTCCGCTGGTAGCCAAACTACCCGAAGCAAGCTCTATGATAGCGCTGGTGTCACTATGTGCATAGTTTTCTATGCCTACTTGCCATGAATCTTCTGCTGTTGGCGCTTTGTTAGCGCGCAAGTCACCACCATAATTGATCAACACCGGCACATCACTGATTGCGTTAATAATTTTGGCTGCTCGATCAACGGCAAACTCCTTACCGAGGCCACCCAGGTCAATCTCCATGTTGGCGGGAATAGTAATATTTTCACCGTCCCATAGCACTTTGTTCCACCCGACTAATGGTAAAAGCTGCTCTAGTTCAGATTGAACAGGAATCTGATCGCTACCATCGAATCTCCAGGCTCGTCGCAAAACACCGCTGGTGATGTCAAATGTGCCATCGCTTAAATTCCAGCACGTGTCTGCAAAGTTAAGTAACAACGCCAATTCAGAGTCAACTGAAACCATGGATCCACCGGCATTGTTGATCCGGTGAATCTGATTGTTCTTAAGGTACCGAGAGTAGCTGTCTTCGATACGCCACGCTTCGTTACTGGCAACGGTGGCCAGGTGAGTAGCGAGCGACAAATCCTTAGTGTCAATCAATATCTCGCACGGACTGGCCATTGCAGTAAAGTGACCGGCAATTCCCGGATACTTTCTGGTGATTTTGAGCGTACGTTGGGTCAGGGGGGGCTGTCCGCGTTTAGTCTGGTTACAGATCCAGGTTCACGCGAAAAACGACAGCGCTCAAGTCAGGGTTTAATGTCAGCGTTTCCAGTGCACCAAACTTCTCTGAAGATTCTCTCGGGTTCTGTTGGTAGTATTCCAATGTGACCTGCCACGGACGTTTTCCATCGTGGCCATAGGTAAGTCCCACAGTTGTTGCATCCAGGTCACCCAATCGATAATCAGAGGACGCATGGAGGCTGGTATCAGCTGTCGTTGGTTGTTGGCCTTCACGAAAAAACGGTGTATAAAACTCGGCAGCACTCTGTGTGTAGAAACGCAACCGAGGTTGTATCCAGCTGGTACTTCCAAACGGCATCCGGTAACTGACATCAAAGGTATGTGATCGTACTTCCCAGCTATCCTGCATATAACGATAAGATGTATTCAGCACAGAACCGCTAAAATTGCGTTTATATTGAGCGTACAGGCTTTGACGTGTACGGGTATCAGGGCGATTTTCATAAAGCGCAAGTGACAAGTTTCGTGCTTCATTTGCAATGGCTGGATCGCCGTTTGCATCAACTACGCTAATGATTTTGTAGGGGTCATTGTGATAACCATCACTATGGCTTAATCCCACGTTAAACTGTAGCACGCTGTCTCGATCTATCACCTGAGTTAAACCGAACAATAAGTCAGTGACGTTCTTGCTTCGATCACCGGTTAATGCTGAGGTGCTATCGATTACCCTGACACCCGGTGTGGGAATGCTGTCAAACGCCAGCGGAGTTCCTCCAACCGGAGAAATAGTATCGTCCGCCATAGCGATACCGGCAGTGAGAGTGGTGTTTTTGTCATTGTAATATCGAGAGTAAGCTGTATTGAACCCAAATGATACATAGTCAAATTCAGTCGAGTAATTACCACCAAGCGTAATAGAATTTTTGACACCAAACGGGAAAGCCCAGCTTGCGTTGAATGATGTTCTGGTGTCCTGGAAACTCGTGTCAATTGGTGCCTGACTACCTTCAATATTGTAGGCACTGCCTGAAGGACCGGTAAAGGTTTGCACATCATTTGACGGCACCGCACCGGTCGGTGATGCACCGGTCAGACTATCTACGGTTAGACGAAATACCTGAGTTTCATCGGTATCTACATTGTGAGTCAATTGAATTGCCGGGGCGGTAGCAGACACCCGTCCATCAGACTCTGCGTAGTACAGGTAGGCTGTTTCAACATCCCATTTGTCGCCACCTGGATCATAATCCAGCAGGCCTGCCTGACCACTACCTCCCAGTAGCGCACAAGCAGCGGCGGCTAATGCGCCTGAGATATCGAGTTTGGTATGACTATCACTCATTAGTTACACCCGCACCCGCCACCTGAAAATCCTCGGCCGCCGCTAGACGCTTCTTTACTAAAATACACGTGTTCATCAAATGCTGACTGCATGGGGTAGCTGTCGAGTTCCATCTCGGTTTTAGCCAGTGTCCCGCGTTCCCAGGGTGATACTCCCAGATTTGCGCAACCACTTATCGACAGTCCAAGTACAACCAGTGCCAGTACTTTCACTATTTGTCACCCGCAAGTAGAGATTCGATGGACTTTCGCATACCAGGCGCGTCTTTCATTCGAAATCCTGTATGTGAGCCAACACGCTTGCCATTTCGATCAAACAGTACTGAAAATGGCATGCCCTTGGCACTGAGAGACTTCGCTATGTCTCCTTCTCGATCAGTTATGATTTTGAATGAAGGTTTTGTACTCTCAAGAAAACGTGCTGCATCGACGGGATCGTCCCCGGTATTAACTGCCAGAATGACCAGCCCTGCTTTTTCCAGGTCCTGATGGAGCTGTTCCATCCATGGAAATGACGCACGGCATGGGATGCACCAGGACGCCCACAGATCAACGTAGACAACTTTCCCTTTATACGGCGTAAGATCTAGCTCTACCGCCTGTACTATTCCGCTACAGAGAAGGCTGACAAATAGAAGGAGTGTTCGCATCATATGATGGGCTCTTGTTTTTATGGATTCGAATTGTAGGGTGGGGGATTTTCGAACAATACGGCAGGGAACAGCGTTCTAGTGACTGATAGCGGCTGATTCGGGATATTAATTACAAGCAGGGGGCTTTCGTTGCTGGCGGAAAGATTATATTTTTGTATTGTCTGTGTATCTGGCTAGCGCAGCTTGATAGTGAAAGTAAAATAAAGTGTTGATAAGTCAGTTAATTAACCGCAAGGCTCAAGTCAGTGAGGACTGAGATGGAAAATTATTTTTTTTCGCAACACACACAATTAATTTAATAATCTTTGCCGGTGGGGCCGGTTATAGTGTTTGTGACAGTGTTTCTTGTCTTCAAACGGGGCCAACATCGCCCGTGGGTTTCAACATGCCTGTAGCGTTTTAAAACAATTGATGTTGCTTTGGCTGGTCGGCATGATTGGGTCCGGGCCATTGATGCTCTTTTAAATTGATCCTGCCTTGCAGAAAACATAGCCCCTCAGTCTCGAGCAAGCGTATTTGTTTACTGGTATCGGCACGACTGCTCACTTTGCCTTGTGCGTTAATTACACGGTGCCACGGAACATCAGCAGGGCAGGCTGCCATTGCGCTGCCAACCAGTCTTGCCGCTGAGACTTCCTGCTCTTCCTGAATCAGTGCCAGTGGCTCTGGCAGCGACTGTGCGATCTGACCATAGGTGACCACTTTGCCGCACGGAACCTGCCGGACAAATTTCCATACCTGTTCAAAGTAAGCCTGCTTGTCTGGGGAAATGTTCACGGATAAATGGCTCTCTTCATGACGTCCGGTCTTGTTTATCGGTAACCACAACATCTCTGTGGTCTGTTGCTCAACAAAACTCATATTGTAAGGCGATTCAGGATTTTTAGTGAATTAAAGTTAAGTGCCAGGGTTAGATCTTTAAAGCAAAAAGATGGTCAACGGTTTCCGGGCTTCCTGATCCAGCATTTATCAGCAATACGCATCATATTCACACGCAATGGCATCTGCGTTAGACTTGTTCTCACAAATTCTATGGTAAAGGAACTCTCCTATGCGAATTTTAAAACGAATCGCCGGGTTTTTTCTGCTTGCAGTTGTCGTACTCGCTCTTGTTGGTATGTTACTACCCCGCGAAGTCAGCGTTGCAAGATCGATTGAAATCAACGCGACCGCAGATAAAATATTTCCTCATTTCAATAACCTTGAAAAAACAATCGCCTGGTCACCCTGGTTACACCACGACCCGGAGACAAAAAATACTTTTAACAATATTCCTGAAGGCGTTGGTGCTGTTATGGAATGGGCTTCAGATCATAAAAAGGTAGGTTCAGGGCGTATGGAAATCACTGCGAGCACACCTGATGAATCCATTGCAGTGGCACTGGATTTCGGAGAGATGGGTACTGCATTGGCTGGCTGGAATCTGGAGCCTGCGGGTGAAAAGACCAATGCAACCTGGAGCATGACCACTGACATGGGTGCAGGCCCTGTTGGCAGGTTATTTGGCGTACTAATGAAAAAGTGGATTGCCGCGGACTATGATCAGGGACTGCTAAATTTAAAAAATCTCGTAGAGTCCGAATAGACGAGCCTGTTATTATCGTGCGTAAACCGGCCCACACGGTAGAAGGCTGCGTAGCGAGACCGTCCCATCGCAACGATCCATGCTTTGTTAAATGATGGACAATTAAGACAATTAATTAGTGCTCATCCAGAAACAAGCGCTACTGCGAACCTCTGATTGCACGCGATCTTTCACCGACTACATGTAGTTATTTAGAGTAACTAAACGCCCCTTAGGGCGCATCGTAATTCCAACGTCACGAAAATGATCGATAAAAACGCACCGTCATTCGCGGTTGCAGTAGCCGAGGCCTTGCTGCGCAGGCGCTCATCTATAATTTTATAAGTGTCTGAATTCTCGTGGTTAAGTATTTTTGGTTAGAAACCACCCAGATTTTCTATTTTCACCTCAAGGTTGTTAACACCGAGAATACGACAAAGAGCTTTGTTTATCACAAGAATGTCGTTGTCAAATGAAC
>CAZNOB010000270.1:0-6648 GCA_964574535.1 uncultured Granulosicoccaceae bacterium
GTTGGTACGTGGTGGAAACACACTGTCTACTGATCGACCGACCATCAGGGTCACCAGTTCCGACGTATTGGTGTCATTGATTAGTCCCTGACCTGCCAGCTCGCCGTCACGAAAAACGCTATAGCGATCCGCTACACGGAAAATTTCATCGAACTTATGACTGATGAATAAAATCGCTTTGCCATCAGATTTTAATTGTTCAACCAGTTGATAGAGTTCCTCGATTTCCTTATGCGACAGTGCTGCGGTGGGTTCGTCCATAATCACCACGCGTGCATCAATCGACAAGGCACGTGCAATTGCCACCAGATGTTTATTGGCAATGCCTAAATCCCGCAACAGTGAGGTGGGCTTTACGCCGGCTCCTATGCGATCAAGCAATGTCGCCGCATTCTGGTTCATGGTTTTCCAGTCAATCATTCCCCATCGTGTGCGCGGGGCATGGCCTATATATATGTTTTCTGCAACAGACAGATCATCAAATAATACAGTCTCCTGATGAATGGCAGTGATACCTGCATGAGCCGCATCGATAGGTGTTGCAAGCTTAAGGGCTTGCCCGTCAATTTTTATCTCACCGGCGTTGGGCTGATAAATACCGGTCAGAACTTTAACCAGGGTTGATTTACCGGCACCGTTTTCACCGACCAGTGCTGTGACCTCACCGGCATAAAGTTCAAGAGAAACGGATGATAAAGCGCGCACACCCGGAAAGTCTTTAATGATATGGTCGAGAGAGAGGACCGGTGAGCGGGATGAAACAGCGGTCGTAGGCAATGCGGCGCGCTCCAGCAGGGGGGGTTAAAAAAAGCGTCAGCACACAGCTGCGGTGCTGACGCTTGTCTGGTGCGTTCCTAGAAGATTTCTTTGAAATCGTTGATGTTAGACGCATCATAAACAAACGGGTCAGCCATAGCGCCGTCCAGTGAGTCGCTCAGCGAAACCGCGCCCAGTCGACCCATTGGGATTTCACCACCGGCCTCTGCTTTTGCCTCACCTTTAGCCAGATTGTAGGAAATCATCGTTGCAGCATAGCCCAGATCGATTGGATTCCAGATGGCGAAAGATTTCGATGCACCAGAGTCAACATGCGCCGCCATTTCAGAAGGCAAGCCAAGCCCTGTGACTAGAATTTCACCGGTTTTACCTGCATCAGAGACCGCTTGTGCTGCGGCTACAATACCCACGGAAGTGGGAGCAATAATCGCTTTCAGGTCTGAATGAGAAGACATAAGCCCCTGTGCTTCGCGATAACTTTTGTCGGAGAGATCATCGCCGTAGACCGTAGCGACCACATTGATCCCCGGGTAGTTGCCAACCACTTTGTTCATCTCTTCGATCCAGATGTTTTGGTTGGTCGCCGTGGCCGATGCCGATAATACCGCAACGTCACCACCGTCCGGTAAGTGATCAGCTGCCATCTTTACAATCATGTTGCCAATTAACGGATTAGAGGATGGATTCAAATGCATCTGACGTCCATCGGGCGCTACACCGGAGTCCCATGAGATCACTGTGATACCGCGTTGCATGGCTTTTTTAAGGGCAGGGACCAGTGCATCCTGATCATTCGCTGAGATCGCGATAGCATCAACCTTTTGTGCAATCAGTGCGTTGATGACTTCAATCTGGCCTTCAGCGGTGGTGTCTGTCGGGCCAGTGTAGATTATCTCTACGTCTCCTAATTCGGCAGCGGCTTCCTCGGCGCCTTTGGCCGCAGCTTCAAAAAAGCCGATGCCCAGTGCCTTGACTACCAATGCGATGCGCATATCTTCTGCGTGTGCAGATGAAAATGCCATGGTGCCCGCGACGAGTGCAGCGGATAAGAGTCTGGTCGTTTTTTTCATTACTTTGTTTTCCTCTGGTGGTGGTTGTACTGATCAGCCCGTCTTCAGGTGCTTATCATCCGGTTTTCTCTGCAGAATTGATTTCAGCAACAATTACTGTCACTCCTGCAGCTTCAAGCATATTCACTGATGCATCATCGACGCGATCATCGGTGATCAGAATGTCGATACGCTCCAGTGAACAAATCAATAGTGGTGAGCGGCGCTGAAACTTGGATGCATCTGCCAGCACCACCAATTCATCGGTTTGACCCAGTAGTTTCTGTTCGCTTTGAATGACCAGTGGGTCTGATTCCATCAGGCCGAGAGACCCGATACTGTGCGCACCCATAAACATACGTGACGCGCAAAAATTCTTCGTGACATCGTTTTCAAACGGGCTCAGGATAATATTTTGTTCCCGGTAGATAGATCCGCCCGGCAGCGTGAGCTGATTTTTAGAATGCTGTAGCAAGTGCTCGGCAATAGGGAACGAATTAGTAAATATATGCATGCGTTTATTGGTCAGCAGATGCACCATTTGATAAGTGCTGGTGCCCCCGTTGATGATCACATCATCACCGTCGCTGCATAGAGCCACGGCCTCACGCGCAATAGCGCGTTTTTGAACCACATGCATGGTTTGATTGACACTAAACGGTCTGCCAGCCAGCGGGGGTTGCGTCGGTGGCAGTATCGCTTCTGCACCTCCACGCACACGACGGAGCTTTTTATCCAGGTGCAGTGCAGAGATATCGCGCCTAATGGTTGCCTCTGATGAATTGGTTAACGCAACCAGCTCTACCACTGTGGCCACGGGTTTTTCCTGCACCGCAGAGAGAATTATATTTTGTCTTTCCAGTTCGTGCACGATGCCCTCCACGCAATCATCGATGCTGCTGTGTAATTTGATAATACGCCGCAGAGAGAAGTTGTCAATCAAAAACAATCATTATCGATCAAAACAATACAACTGTGCTTATTAATGATTGACAATGCTTGAAATTAGCGCAATTCTGTTGCAATCGAACTAATGAGGATTGTTGACCATGAGTACTGGTCAGACCAGCAAGTTGCTTAAAAATCTGTGGGATAAAGATCATGCAGCAGCACTCGATGAGCCGGGGCGATTGTTGTATCGCTCCAATCTGCTTGGTAGTGATAAGCGTATCACTAACTTTGGTGGCGGCAATACCTCTGCAAAAGTAATCACCGCAGATCCGTTAAGCGGCGAAGATACCCAAGTGCTATGGGTCAAGGGGTCAGGTGGTGATGTCGGTACCATGAAGCTCGATGGATTCGCGACCCTGTATCAGGAGAAACTCGATGCCCTGCGCAGCCTGTATCGCGGCGTTGAGTATGAAGATGAGATGGTGGCTTATCTGCCACACTGTACGTTCAATCTAAACCCCCGCGCCTCATCCATCGATACGCCCTTACATGCTTATGTGCCGCACAGTCACGTCGATCATATGCACCCGGATGCGATTATCGCTATAGCTGCAGCGCAGGATGGTCAGGCTTTAACGCGGGATATTTTTGGCGAAGATATCGGCTGGTTACCGTGGAAAAGACCGGGCTATGAACTCGGTTTGTGGTTGGGTAAGTTTTGTCAGGATAACCCAAAAGCTCGAGGGGTAATTCTCGGTAGCCATGGCTTGTTCACCTGGGCTGACAGCGCAGAAGAATGCTATGCAATCACTCTTGAAATCATCAATCAGGCGATAACCTGGCTTGCTCATAAAACAGAAGGCCTGCAGGCATTCGGCGGGGCCATTCATGACACCCTTAGTGCAGAGAAACGTCAGCAGGTAGCGCAGCAACTAATGCCTGAAATACGCGGTCTCATTAGTGGTGGTCAATACCAGGCCGGTCATTTTGACGACAGCCCGGAGGTACTTGATTTTGTCAGCAGTCAGCAGATGCCCGCACTTGCAGCATTGGGTACCAGTTGTCCGGATCATTTTCTGCGTACTAAAATCAGACCCTTGATTGTTGATTTTAATCCCGCCGCTAACGACATCGAAGCCACATTAAAAGCCTTGCCTGAGGCACTTGAACAGTATCGTAAAGATTACGCCCGCTACTATGACCGCTGCAAACATACAGATAGTCCCGCCATGCGAGATGCCAACCCGGTAGTCTATCTACTGCCCGGCGTCGGTATGATTACTTTTGCAAAAGACAAAGCCACCGCTCGTGTCAGTGCCGAATTCTATACCAATGCCATTAACGTCATGCGGGATTCATCAGCGGTTTCAACCTATTGCGGACTACCTGAACAAGAAGCTTTTGATATCGAATACTGGCTGCTCGAAGAGGCCAAGCTGCAGCGTATGCCTAAACCCAAAAGCCTTGCCGGTCGCATTGCATTGGTGACTGGTGGTGCCGGTGGCATAGGCTCTGCCACCGCCGATCGCTTATTGACTGAAGGGGCGTGTGTGGTATTGGCAGACAATGATGAACAACTACTGGCACAAACTTATCAGCAACTGGTTGATACGCACGGCAGTGATGTGGTTCGACAAGTAATCATGGATGTCACCAGTGAAGAGCAAGTCACACAGGCGTTTAACACCACAGCACGTGAATACGGCGGGCTGGATATCCTGGTCTCAAATGCGGGAATCGCATCATCGGCGGCAGTCGAAGACACCACACTCGATTTGTGGAATAAAAATATGGATATCCTTTCAACGGGGTATTTTCTGGTATCCCGTGAAGCGTTTCGTTTACTTAGACGCCAGGCGCTGGGTGGAGCGGTGGTCTTTATTGCCTCTAAAAATGCATTGGCAGCGTCTGCCGGGGCTTCGGCCTATTGCACCGCTAAAGCAGCGGAAGTTCACCTGGCGCGTTGTCTGGCACTGGAAGGTGCAAGCGGCGGTATACGTGTTAATGTCGTCAACCCTGATGCCGTGTTGCAAGGGTCAAAAATCTGGTCAGGAGAATGGCTGCAACAACGTGCCGACGCCTACGGTAAAGAAACTGAAGACCTGCAGGCACACTATCTTGAACGCTCGTTGTTAAAACGCGCCGTACTACCGGAAGATATCGCCGAGGCGGCTTGTTTTCTGGTCAGTGATGTTTCGGCCAAGTCTACCGGCAATATACTTAATGTGGATGCCGGTAACGTCCAGTCATTCACGCGATAGGAACAAGTTGATGCGCATCGCAACCGGAATTATTGAAAGGCATAATCAATCACGTTTAGCCGCGCTTGATGCAGACTACAGTGCACTTGCAGAACATTTGCAGCGCCGAAACATCGATATCCAGCCGCTGACCGCTGCCGCACAAGCCTTTGGTGTGGCAATACCCTCCTGGGGAGTGGGTACAGGGGGCACTCGCTTTGCACGCTTCCCGGGTTTAGGTGAGCCACGCCATGTATTCGATAAGCTGGATGACTGTGGTGTTATTCAGCAACTGACGCAATCCACCCCTACTGTGTCACTGCACATCCCCTGGGACGATGAAGACCCGACAGCATTGCGTGAACAAGCCACAGAGCTGGATCTTGGCTTTGATGCGATGAACTCTAATACGTTTCAGGATCAGATTGAACAACCGTTGTCTTACAGATTCGGTTCTCTATCGCATACACAGGCAGCGACCAGAGAGCAAGCTGTTGAACATAATATCCGCTGCATAGAGATCGGTAAAACGCTGGGTTCAAAGGCGTTAACCGTGTGGGTGGGTGATGGATCAAACTTCCCCGGCCAAACCCATATGGGGCATCAGTTTGATCGCTATCTGGATGCGATGAAACAAGTGTATGCCGCACTGCCGGATGACTGGCAACTGTTTACCGAACACAAAATGTATGAGCCGGCGTTCTATTCCACCGTGGTACAGGACTGGGGTAGTAATTATCTTATCGCCACAGAGCTCGGACCTAAAGCCAGTTGCCTGGTTGATCTGGGGCACCACGCTCCTAATGTTAATATCGAGATGATTGTTTCACGCCTGGCACGCTTTGGTAAGTTGGGCGGCTTCCATTTTAACGATTCCAAATATGGCGATGATGATCTGGATTCAGGATCAATTGATCCGTATCGATTATTTCTGGTGTTTAATGAGCTTGTTGATATTGAGCAACGCGAGGGTCCTGGTTTTAACCCGGCTTACATGCTTGATCAATCGCACAATGTGACTGATCCAATAGAAAGCCTGATGTGTAGCGCTATAGAAGTACAACGCGCATTTGTTCAGGCAAGTCTGGTCGATAGAGTCGCATTGACTGAGTATCAGAACAACAATGATGCGCTGATGGCGGCCCAAACATTAAAGCGTGCATTTAATACCAGCGTCGATCCCATTCTACAAAAAGCCCGGATGCTATCCGGCGGAGCCATTGATCCTGTGGGGGTATATCGTGATTCAGGCTATCGTCAGACAGTGGCGGCGGAACGCCCGGTGGTTAGCGGTGCGGGTGGCGGGATTGTTTAAATTGGAGGGGTAGTGGCAGAGGCCCGAAAGTAGCAGAAGGGTGCCGAGTATTAAGGATATTCATTCTGCAGCTGCAAGCCGATAGAATAATAAACTTCGTGAATCAGTGAATAGCGTTTTAAATGCGTTATTTATTTAAAACAATGACTTACCGGCATTTCATTGTCAGAGAGTCGGTGGTTTTACACAAGTTAACATCACATCTCGTGCACAACACCGTTACATGGGTTTGGCAGTAGCGTGGGGTGTTTATGCAGCGAAGAAAATCGTGTTTTCTCGACTGGTTTCCGATAGTTGTCGGGGTCGGTACTATTATTTTGGCACTGGTGTGTTGTATTTGGTAAATACACTTGTCGACCAGGCAGGTAGCAAAAAT
>CAZNOB010000271.1:0-6540 GCA_964574535.1 uncultured Granulosicoccaceae bacterium
CAGAGGTTCTGCCGCGCAGACTCATAGCCTGTCGGCGGATTTACAGCAAAGTTACTGTTAAATGACGGGCAAGGTAAATGCCTTGCCCGCTACACACACCGTTAGTTTAGGCGCTCAAAAACGGTGCTGATGCCTTGTCCCATACCTATGCACATGGTTGCCAGTCCGAGTTCGCCATCGTGTTGTTGCATCACATTAAGCAGCGTGGTGCTGATGCGAGTTCCTGAACAACCAAACGGGTGTCCCAGTGCGATTGCACCACCGTGCAGGTTCACCTTGTCATCCATTGCATCCAGCAGGTTGAGATCCTTTAAGACTGGAATCGACTGTGCTGCAAATGCTTCGTTTAGCTCTACGTGAGAGATGTCGTCCATAGTGAGACCGGCGCGCTTCAGGGCCTGTTGTGTGGCTGGTACGGGACCGTACCCCATAATTGCTGCTGGGCAGCCAGCCACGGCCATGCCACGTATCCGTGCAATAGGTTGTGCACCAATTTCACGGGCTTTAGCGCCAGACATGAGCAGCATTGCAGATGCACCGTCAGAGATTGCTGATGAGCTGCCTGCTGTTACCGTTCCAACCTTGGGCACAAAAGCGGGCCGCAGGCTGGATAGTGACTCTGCAGTCACGTTCTCGCGAATGACTTCATCTACTTCAATGAGTTTTTTAAAGCCATTTTCATCGTGACCTTCGATTGCGATGACTTCGTTACTGAAGCCGCCGTTGACGGTGGCTGCGTGTGCACGCTGATGCGAGCGTGCTGCGAACTCATCCTGTTGTTCCCGGCCAATACCGTGCATTTTTGCCAGCATCTCTGCGGTAACGCCCATCATCATGGAGGCCTTGGCTATATGTTTACTCATCGCCGGATTAAGATCCAGCCCGTGCAGCATGGCAACGTGTTGCATATGTTCCACACCACCTGCAATAAAAACATCACCGTAGCCAGTCATGATGCCTTGCGCTGCGGTGTGAAGGGCAGACATCGAAGAACCACATAGTCGACTGACGGTTTGACCACCGACTGTGTCTGGCAGGTCTGAACGAATTACGACGGCTCGTGCAATATTAAAGCCCTGTTCAAGCGTTTGATTTACGCAACCCCAGATCAGATCTTCGACATCCTGCGGGTCAACTTCCGGGTGTCGCTCGAACAGTGCGCGAATAAGTTCGGCGGACAGATCTTCAGCTCGCACATTGGCGAAGCCACCATTCTTTGAGCGGCCCATAGGTGAGCGCACACAATCGACAATCACAACATCGTTGGCATTGTATTTCATTATCAGCGCTCCGTTATGCCTTGGCTACAGGGAAAAAGGTTTTGCCATCGGTGGCCATCTGCTTCATGCCATCCGTGGGATGGTAAAGCGGCCCCAGCTCTTCGTATTGTTCGCACATTTTATTAAAGGCTGCGATTCCAATGGTATCCATATAATGCAGTACGCCACCACGGAACGGAGGAAAACCGATACCGTAAATTAATCCCATATCGGCGTCGGCCGGGCCACTGACAATATTCTCTTCGAGGCAGCGTACCGTTTCAATGCACATCGGAATCATCATTCGCTCAACGATTTGTTCATCGCTGAGTTCGCGCTGCTCGGACACAGCTGGTGCAATGATTTCCGCTACAGCGGGGTCTGGCAGCTTTTTAGGCTTGCCGCGCTTGTCTATTTCATAGCGATAAAACCCGGCCGAGTTTTTTTGGCCATATCGTTCTGCTTTGTATAACAGATCTGCAGCGCTATCCTGTTCATACTTCATGCGATCAGGAAATCCATCGGCCATTACCTGGCCGCCGTGGTGACCGGTATCGAGTCCGACAACATCCAGCAGATAAGCAGGCCCCATCGGCCAGCCCCATCGTTCCATCAGTTTGTCGACCCGTGTGAAGTCTGCGCCGTGTGCCATTAGTTTGCTAAAGCCACCGAAATAGGGGAATAACACTCGATTGACAAAGAAGCCCGGGCAGTCGTTGACCACAATGGGGGTTTTGCCAAGCTTGCGTGAGTAGCTGACTGTTGTCGCAATAGCAGCTTCACTGGATTTTTCACCGCGAATGACTTCAACCAGTGGCATCAGGTGTACGGGATTAAAAAAGTGCATACCGCAGAAGTTTTCCGGTCGCTTCAGGTTCTCTGCCAACAGGTTAATTGAAATAGTTGAGGTGTTAGATGTGAGTACGGACGATTCCGGAATTAGTGATTCCACTTCGGCCAGTACGGATTGTTTAATCTTCGGATTTTCCACTACCGCTTCGACAACCAGATCCACATCACCGAAATCACCGTAGCTCAGTGTTGGAATAATGCGATGCATGGCTGCAGCAGCGCCAGGTTGATCAAGCCGGCCACGTTTCACTTGTTTGAAAAACAGCTTATCTGACTCGGCCAGTCCGTCTTCGAGTGCGCTTTGGTTGATATCTTTCATCACAATCGGTACGCCGCTAGAGGCAGATTGATAGGCGATACCTCCGCCCATTATACCGGCCCCGAGGACGGCGGCCTTGTTAACGTTGGAAGCGGATTCCAGATAGCCCTTGCTCTGTTTCTTTAAGTACTGATCGTTCATGAAGATGCCGATCAGCGCAGCTGTCACCGGTGATTTGGCAAGCTTTGCGAATGTGGCGGCTTCAACTTTAAAGGCGTCATCGCGATGAAGCGGTGCGTGCTTCTGGATGGTAGCAATAATCGACATCGGTGAAGGATAGTGCGGACCTGCTTTAGCGCCGACAACGCCACGTGCTGATTCAAACGCCATGGTTTGTTCAATGGTGGATAATGGCAGCGGCTCGCGTTTTTCGATACGTCTTTCTTTGTAGTCGAATTTTCCGTCGATACAGTTCTGCAGTAAATCGATTGCAGCTTCATGTAGTTTGTCTGCTGCAACTACAGCATCTGCGGCACCGTCTTTCAGTGCTGCGGGGGCTCTTTTAGTTGCGCCAGTGGCAATCCATTCAATCGCGTTATCTACTCCGATAATACGCGGCAGGCGAACCGTTCCACCCCAGCCTGGCAGAATGCCCAGTTTAACTTCGGGTAGTGCTATTTTCGCGTTGTCTGCCATGATGCGATAATCACATGCCAGGCAAACTTCAAGTCCGCCGCCCAGCGCTTCCCCGTTAATGGCGACCACTGTGGGGCAGGGCAGGTCTTCTATGCTTGAGAACAAGGCGTTTATTTTTAATAAAGCATCGATTATGGCGTCATCGCCACTGCGGAATAGCGCGCCGAATTCAGTGATATCTGCACCAACGAAAAAACTTTTTTTATTGCTGCTCAACAGCAGGCCTTTGAGTTTATCGCTGCGTTGTAGTGCGTTGACGGCTTCACCGAGTTCTGCAACGGTAGCCTGATTAAATTTATTGACACTTTCACCTTGCAGGTCAAAGCACATTTCATGGATACCGTTTTGCAGTTCTTTAACGGTGAGGCATTTACCTTCAAATAACATGATTGGGCTCCTAGAAGCTGAAGTGTTCGGCATCAAGTGCCATCAGTGAATCTGCACCGGCTTCCATGGTGGCAACCAGCGATCGCGTGCGTGGTAACAGACGATCATAGTAAAATTGAGCGGTAGAGATTTTAGCTTGATAAAAATCAGTTTCGGTGCAGCCCTCATCGGCCAGCGCATTAAGCGCGGTGGCCTGAGCTCTGGCCCACATGTACGCAAGGACGATATAACCCGAGTACATTAAGTAGTCCACAGAAGCTGCACCGACTTCATCTGCGTCTGTCATGGCGCGCATCGTGATCTGTGTGGTAATGCGTTCCCATTCATCGCAATGGCTTTTCAGAGTCGCAATTGTATTGGCCATCTGGCGGTCACCTTCGTGTTTATTGCAAAAGTCAGTGATCTCTGCAATGAACTGACGTAACAAGCCGCCTTGCGAACCAACGATCTTTCGGCCAAGCAGATCAAGTGCCTGTATGCCGGTTGTGCCTTCATACAGCATGGAGATTCGACAGTCGCGAACATTTTGTTCCATACCCCACTCCTGTATGAAGCCGTGGCCGCCAAAGATTTGCAAGCCCAGATTGGCTGATTCAAAACCTGTTTCAGTCAGGAAAGCTTTGGCGATAGGAGTCAGCAGTGCGAGGCGTTGGTCCGCCAGTCCTTTTAACTCATCCGAAGCGTCTGAATCTACAATATCAACATCCATCGCCAGTGAGTGCACGAACAGACGACCGCCTTCGGCCAGTGCTTTTTGGGTAAGCAGCATACGTCGAACATCGGGATGCACAATGATCGGATCTGCCGGTTTATCCGGATTTTTACGGCCAGAGCTGGAGCGCATTTGCAAGCGTTCACGGGCATAATCAAGTGATCCCTGAAAGCCGGCTTCGGCGTGTGCAAGGCCTTGCAACGCTGTGCCCAGTCTCGCGGTGTTCATAAACGTGAACATACAATTGAGGCCGCGGTTCGGTGGCCCGATGAGGTGTCCGGTAGCACCATCAAAGTTTAATACGCAGGTAGCATTGCCATGAATACCCATTTTGTGTTCGATGGATCCACAATTGACTCCGTTGCGATCGCCGGCGCTGCCGTCAGCGGCGGGCAAGAACTTGGGTACAATAAACAAGGAAATACCGCGTGTGCCTTTCGGTGCGTCAGGCAGTCGTGCCAGTACGATATGTACGATGTTATCGGTCATGTCGTGTTCACCGGCAGAGATAAAGATTTTGGTGCCATGTATGGCGTAGCTGCCATCTTCATTTGGTTCTGCACGAGTACGTAACAGACCCAGGTCGGTTCCGCAGTGCGGTTCAGTCAGGCACATCGTGCCCATCCATTCACCGGTTGTCAGTGGTCCCAGGTAGGTTTGTTTTTGCTGGTCCGTACCATGCGCAGTGATAGTGTTGTGCGCGCCATGACTCAATCCGGGGTACATCGCCCACGCCCAGTTTGCAGTGCCAGCCATTTCGCTAACCAGTGTTGCCATTGACGGGGGCAGGCCCTGGCCGCCGAATTCAGGATCGGCAGATAGTCCGGCCCAACCACTCTCTACATACTTGGCATAGGCTTCTTTAAAACCTTCAGGGGTGGTGACAACTCCATCGTCCCATGTGCAGCCCTGGCGGTCGCCGATTTCGTTTAACGGAGCGAGTTCCTGCTCGACGAATTTTGCGGCTTCGTCGAGGACTGCGTCGAGCAAATCCTCACCAACTTCTTCGTATCCGCCCAATTCGGCACATTTGGTTGTGTAGTCAAGTACTTCGTGCAGTGAGAAGCGAATGTCACGGAGGGGTACCTTAAAGTCTGCCATTAAATGTATGCCTCGCTTTGCGTGTAAGAGGATTTTGAGTTGACCGCTTTTGGAATGTGGTGCAATTCAAGTAGTAACTACAATAGATTACAATGATTTACAAGTGAAGGTGTAGACCCTAACTATGGTGCAGGGTTCGATATTAAGCTGATTCCGCGCGCATCGATTGCAATTGGATCAAGTTTGTCTGGATCGAATTCTTCTCTGTGGCAAGGTCTGTCATGCCAACTATAAACCATACCGTCTTTTGTGATAGTCAGTGTAGAGTCAGTTCCTAAAATCAGGCTACAAAACATTATCTTGATGATCAAGATAATGTTCGGTAAATTGAGCAATGTCTAAAGAATTCTCTGAACTGCTGGCTACTTCGCGTGAGCTCTACGAGGCGATGAATCGATTTGACGTCTACACCGCCAAGCGACTTGGTGTTCACCCCAGCGATATTCGCTGCCTGAATACGTTGCTTGACGGGGCGCTAACTGCCGGGCAGGTTGCCGAGCGACTGGGTTTGACAACCGGTTCCGTTACGGCGCTGGTAAATCGTCTGGTGAGGGCAGGCTACGTAGTGCGAGCTGAAAATGAGCTCGACCGGCGATGTAAGGAAATTTCCCTGCACCCGGACTTTCGTGGCAAAGCTGAAAAAATCTATAACACGTTGGGCGCTCACATTGGTGCGCAGTTTGAGGGTAGCGATGGTCAGCAAATCAGTCTATACACGGAATCGCTGAGACGGATTATTAGTGGTTTTTCGCTAGAGCGAATTGCGAACCGGGAGCCATGAGTTGGCTGCTTCGATTCATGGCGCATCCTTGAGACGCAGAATTCTGCGATCTTCAGCGCGTGTACTTTATATTGCCCGTGCGTTACGCCCACAAGGCAAATGTTTGATCAGTGGAAAGTGTCATAATGATGCACTGCAGAAATTTGGTGATAGATTCTGTGTCTGTTTAGTGGCTCGGTGGGTAGAACGTTTTGCCGCCTGTTTAGTCACTTTATCATTCAATCTGCTTGATCAGCGATTAATGACAGATTTGGATAAGTTATGGGAAGGAGAT
The DNA here is from genome assembly GCA_964574535.1 of uncultured Granulosicoccaceae bacterium. GTDB lineage: Bacteria > Pseudomonadota > Gammaproteobacteria > Granulosicoccales > Granulosicoccaceae. The sequence goes on from CAZNOB010000271.1 coordinate 6,322, forward strand.
AAGCAATGAGTATCCAGCGACGTAAAGCGCTGCGCGCGGCGGTGCAATTGGCCGTTGCCTCTGTTTTTGGCGGGCGAATTGGCCGGGTGTCAGCTGATGCTGAGGAGACACAAGCCGCAATTGATGTATTTACTGATGGTGTCGTCCCGGCTCGGGGAGCGGTTACACTGACACTCCCGGAGATTGCTGAGAACGGCAACACTGTCTCGATGTCTGTCA
>CAZNOB010000272.1:0-6478 GCA_964574535.1 uncultured Granulosicoccaceae bacterium
ATATTGAGGATGACATTACCGGCTATTTATAGGTTGGGTGACTATATTAATGATGCTATCGTGAGGCATTAAAATACTTTTCACCCCTTGCAACATGATGTTGGAGAATTCGCAGATGGCCGACAATGGTATTCCACTGGCTTCCACTACCCTGGTACCTTCAGGTGCCAGGGTGACATGGCAGGATGGCCGCGAGGCGATATTCCATTCAATCTGGTTGCGCCATTCGCCCGGCTTTCCTGACTCGGAGCGGCCGGCCGGGCCAAAAGGACGTTTCCCAAGCGCCCCGGAAACTCAGCTTACAAAGTCGAGCATCACATCGACTGGTAAACTAAGACTCGAATGGAGTAGTGGGCAACACTCGCTACACGACGCCGAATGGCTGCGACGATATATCTACGATCAAGAAGCGCTGGAGCAGCGCCGACGCCCTGTTGTTCCATGGACCCCGGAAACACTGAGCAAACAGGTTGAATTCGACTACACCGATCTTGCCCACAATGAGCAGGAACGACTGCCACTGTTCGAGCACTTACTCGACCATGGTGTGGTGATGCTACGCAATGTACCAACTAAACCAAACACACTGACTACTGTGGCTAACTGGCTGGGTCATGTTCCGGCAAATCTCTATGCTGATGACATTTCCCAACCTACCATCAGCAATGTTCGCTTTGATCCCAACGTATCAGTGGGCACAAGCATGTGCCACTTCCTCGGTCCACATACCGACACTTGCTGGCGGCAAACACTGACCGGCCTTTTACTACTCCATTGCCTGAAAGCGCATTCAAGCGGCGGACAGTCGATAGTAGTTGATGGTTTTGCCGTCGCCGAGAGAATGCGCGAGCAGAACAAGGAGCTATTCAATCTGCTCTGCGAGCTTCCTCTTAGCTTCGGATCTACTGTGGGTGACCGGGACTACTGGCGTGTACAGGGCCGTGTTATTTCAGTTGCAGCTGACGGTGCACTCGAGGGGATACGCTTTAACAGTAACTCGTTCGAACAACTGGAACTACCGTCTGACATGATCGAGCCCGCCTACCGGGCTTTGGAGATTTTCGAATCTATACTATACGACAGATCTTTATGGTGGCAGCCACTGTTGCAACCCGGAGATCTCTTGCTGGTAGACAACCATCGAGTACTTCACGGTCGTGAGGCGTTCGATCCTGCGGGCGGCGAAAGATATCTGCAAAGCTGTTCCGTCGACCGTGATGATTTCCATATTCGGTATCGCCGTCTTGCTAAACAACAAGGTGATCCAGCTTGGGACCAACGATTAACAGCGGGCGCAAACTAGTCACACGCCTCAGTTTCTGGTTGGAATGCTACACCGTAATATTTTTGGCTGTAAAGGATGTACTTTTAATGTCGTGGCTTAAGACCCAATTAAAACGCAATTTCGCCGACCTGCAACAATAAGAGGTCTTGTGTTTGTTGGTCTGATGGGGGAGTTGGGTACGGCGGCATCCGGATTACTGTTTGCTATCGTATCCGTCACGCTGGCCGAAGGCGCTAAACGGATACCTTCAGGCCAGACCGCCCTTCTAAGTTCACTGGAAACCCCGCTTGCACCCACATCACTAAACGGACAGCCACTATAAATAGTGAACAAACCTTCAATCATGAGAGTTTCTTTAAAGGAACCAGCACCACCTAAGATGGCTGTCGTGATAGTACTTATATGGGGCAAAGTTTTTTATAACGCATGGCTACGCCCTGTACCGTGCAGCAATTAAGTCATGGGGCCTGAGTAAAGTAGTAGTGGCTTGCCATCATCTGCGTAATAACTGTAAATCGTCATCCCGCCACCGGTGTAACGGTACACTAGTTTTCCATACTTCGCCCGGTCAGTATTGGCATCCATGAATTCCTGATACTCTTGTTTTATTCGAATAATGTCTGTATACGCCTTGATATCGGTTTCCTCGGCGTTACTAGCTACTTTGCCCGGGTTGCTTTCGAATGTATTTTGCAGTTTAGTAAATGCATCGTAAGAAGCGTTTCCGCCAGCTGCTGCTGCACTTCGCCTTGCTTTGTAGGCATTCATAGCCGGGATAATATGTGATTGGCGTAGAAACGCTTCTTTGTCGATACGTGCATCGATTGATGCTTCCTGCTCTACCTGCGATACGCCGGTACTGGCGTCGTAAGCCACGGCCCCGGTCCGGGCGGTCATGCGAATGTTCCGGTGACGAGCTATCCGGTTGTAAAGCTTGTAGGCAAAGCTGGTTTGTATATCAGTGATTGGTATTTGTCCCTGGTGGTCTATATTAGCAGCCCGGTAGTTGCTGGTTCTTCCTCCATAACACATCACTAGTGATAGCCGATACTGCTTATCTTTGTTTGGAAAAATTGCAAGTACGAGCTTGGCCAGTTGCTCAACATTGCAAAGTGCCACGTCGCCAGTGGCGCTGGCAAAGGCGTTATCTACATCGGTCGGAACTCCGTGGGTTGCCAGATAAATCTTCTTGGCGTTCTGGCATTTTGTTCTAAGCTCGAGCAGATTCGGATCATTTCGTTGAAGTTGCCCTGTAATATCCTTCTTAAGCAAATCAAAAGCATCGACTGCATCTGTTGTATTGACGCCTTTCACCAGTGCCGCCAATCCTGTACGAGCGCGTTTAGCAGTGACACCGGCCTTCAGCGAGCTGATTGCGCCCAAACCACCGGGGTCCGCGAGATTTATGATGAGGTAATTTGCCATTAACGATTCCTTGTCTTAGTTTGTATTCTGGGAGCTTGTTTACTCCGAGACCAGATGTTTTTGTGTGTATCCGGTATATTCCAGTGGGCCAACGGAAGCATCGTGGATATATTTCATCGAATCTCTCACGAGCACGCCGCACATGGTAGCTCCTACCACGACTTGCCTATTCCATTGATGTGGCTCACTGGCAACATCGGTGTAGACCATGTTCACCACCTGTCGAACAAGATACCGTTTCACAAACTCACGAAGGTCATCAAAGCTCATCGGGAACTCAAATCTCTGGGCCGCCTGACCCGCGCTGGACAGTCTTAAATGTGTTGTTCTGTTAACACTATGGGACAATACACGCACAACGCCTGATCCCCATCAGAGAAGCACGCCCGTTACTGGCAGGTTAGATTATTTTAAAGATCGGGGTTTGTGTGTCATTCAGAAGCCCTGCACTCTTGATACTGACCTCTGACCTGCGCAACAGGCTTGGCTATTGCCAGAAGACGGCACAGTTCACGTGGTATATCTGCCGTTACATCGTACCGTATAAGCCAACACTCACGCAGACAATCGCTCCGGCTGACAATAGCAGTCTGAGCCGCGGATACCATTGCGGAAAGTAATTACCAAACCTGACCGGTGATATGCCACTGTCTATCAGATATTGCGCAAGCAAACCCACCAGCAATAACCCAAGCATCGGTACAGCATTCAGCAGCAGAGAAAGCCAGGCCAATAAACTTGGCAGTACACTGATAACAGCGGGACCAAAGCGGTCGAAACGATCCGACTCAACCAATAGCACACCCCACCTCACCCCGCCTAAAAAGCTTAGTATTACCGCAGCGTAGGCCGTAAGCGCCCTTAATCCAAACTCACTCGTGTCGTTACTCAGGCTAAGCAGCGCACTCGCTACAAATGGAATGAGCCCTGCCAAACCGAGTATCAAGGCAACCCGGGGGATACTGCGTTCATTCATTGATTGAGATTCTCCACTATGTGAATGGACTGTGGCATCGAACCGCCGGCAATTTTGGCAATATAACAATGTCCTTGCAAGGCCGCATGTTGTTGAACAAGCTGAATCACCGCGGCCAGTCCATAAGCTTTCTGATTACAAGTATAGGAAGCATAAACGCTACTTTTCGCTATCACCAGTACAAGTTGGTGAGTCACCTCGTGTTGGTCTGACCACCCTATTCCAACAAATCTCCCAGGCTTTCAAAATGTGTCCGCTGGTTTCGCCGACATCGGGCTCAATTATTAACCTAACATCGCACTTACCGACACCCGACTGACAATACCTGGCTAAACAGTTCCAAATCACTTTTTGAGCACCTTTTTCAATAGCGCAGTGTGTCTATTCGACGCCAGAAGAAAATCTGGCGTCACATCTCGGCCCATCCTCCTCGGCACGTGGCGGGCCACGTTTCTCAGACGATTGGCCGATCTGCCTAGCCAGAATTCCTCTGGACGACGAATCCTCACGAATAATCCAGGCTAGTTGTTTCCTTTCAATGGCCGCGGGAAAAACACCAAAGGCTGATCAGGCTTTATGCAGTACCCCATGGCCGGACGAGGCGCTTCTACTTTCATCAACCCTGTCTCTTCAAGGTAATTTGCAGACAGCGTGCGTGTTCGAAACGAGCTTTTATCCAGGCTTCGATCAAGAATCACTTCATACACATGTTGTAGTTGTGGCAAGGTAAACGGCGCTTGCAATAGATAGGCAGGTAATGATGTGTACTCAACTTTCGATCGCAGACGATCAATGGCAGCCGTTAGTAAGCGCAAATGATCGAAAGCCATATGATCATCTTCAACCACCTGCTCCACTGCAACCCATTTTGACTGATTGGCAAGTTCCGACGATTGCACATAGGCAACTAGCGCAAAATAAACATGCGTCGCAGACCATCCTCTTGGGTCCCGGCTAGCGTCTCCCCAGCTGCCTACCTGCTCCAGGTACTGTGCTTCAACACCGGTTTTCTCGAATAATTTTCGACTCGCACAAGCGACCAGATTTTCGTCCTGACTAGTGTCAACGAACCCGCCCGGCAGTGCCGGCTGATCCGGAAAAGGCTCGTCATCGACATCCGGGCGCTCGACCAGCAGCACATATAAAGTGTCATCACGCACGGCAAATATAGCGAGATCTACGCTGGTCAGCGGGCGTTGAAAGCCAGACGACGCGATTTTCGGCGACTTTTCTCCAGCGGAAGCCACTGCAGTTTTTTTCTTTTTGGCGGCCAAGGCATTTATCCAATTTGAGAACCGACGATATTCGAGAATTTCGAAACTAGCTTGACTTTCCCATGCTAGGTTGTATTATACAACTTACTAGTAAGTTGTGCTACACAACTTATCGGTTTTCACACTCGAATCAAAAGAGGGAGAGCAAAATGCTGGGAATAAAATATCTGAAAGCACAACCAACAGTACATGTCATGCAGTTTCGCAATGGGCAGATGGTGAGATCCGGTGTTGGCGAATCGTTTTTCTACTTCGCCCCTTTATCAACCATTGTGAGGATACCCGTGGCGACTATGGACGCGCCATTCATGCTGGAACTGGTGACTTTGGATTTTCAAACAGTCACGGTTCAAGGCCAGGTGGGTTACCGTATAAACGATGTCAATCGGATAGCAGGGTTGTTGGATTTTTCGCTGAGCCCGAACGGCCACACCTACGCCTCTGATGATCCAGAGCGATTGCAAAACCGAATTGTCACAGTCACCGAAATCGCGATCCAGCAATTTCTGCAGTCGCACAGCTTAAAAGAAGTACTGAATGTAAGCGTTGCAATTGCGAACAGCGTTCACGAAGAGCTTGGCAACTTGCCCGAACTTGCAGCACTGGGAGTTGAAATTAACGGAGTAGCCATACAAGCCGTAAAGCCAACACCTGATATCGCAAGAGCGCTTGAAGCTGAGGCGCGAGAGGCCAATCTGAAGGCTGCAGATGATGCTGTTTATCACCGAAGAATCGCAGGTGTGGAAAATGAACGCTCTATTCGACAGAAAGAACTTGAAACAGAAGTCGCGGTACAAGAGAAACAAAAACAGATCGAAGAAGCCAAAATGGAAACCAAAACGTCTGTCGCAATGATGCAAAGCGAGCTGCAGACACAGCAAATTACTGCTGATATTGAATTGGAAGGCAAAAGAAAAGAGCTTGTAGCTAATCAAACGGAAAATATGCGAACAACCGCTGAAGCCGAGTCATTCAGACTGGACTCAATAATGGGTGCATTCAAAAACGTCGATCCGAAAATTATTCAGTTTTTGGCATCCGCAGGCATGAAACCGAATCAACTGATCGCTCAGGCTTTTACCGGTATGGCAGAAAATGCAGGAAAGATTGGACAATTAAATATGTCACCGGATTTGTTGCAGGGGCTGCTTGGTGAATCCCATAGCGCAGGCGCTTCTACCAACCGACGTTCAGAAAAATCGAGGTGATCCATGGACAACATTCCTTATAGTGAGATTCCCAAGGTCGTACTTGTTTCCCGCAAAACCCGGTACAAGGAATTGTTGGTGAAATATCAAACAGTGTCGAACGCCAAATTTTATCTGGAGAGTCTCGGTGCTGATTTTAGCGACTACGTTGCCGAAGACACTATCTATGAAAAGAGCTTGCAAGTCATCACCCGCGAGCTTCAGCAATGGGGTCGATATCAGGTGATCGACAGACAGCATCTGCCAAATTATGTATTTGCTGAAGATGACATTGTTGTTGTACTCGGCCAGGACGGGACGGTAGCCAACA
>CAZNOB010000273.1:0-6444 GCA_964574535.1 uncultured Granulosicoccaceae bacterium
AGTCTTACGGTTTACCTGGCCTGCGTATAGGCTGGATTGCCTGTCAGGATCGACAGATCATTTCGAAGATGGAGCGTATGAAGCATTACCTGTCCATCTGTAATTCTGGCCCCAGTGAGCGACTCACAATGATTGCGTTAACCAACAGAGACAAGATACTTTCACGCAACTGTTCAATAATCGATCAGAATTTGCCGAAATGGGATGCCTTCTTCGCACGCTATCCAGAGCTTTTTGAATGGAATCATCCCGACGGTTCCAGCATGGCGTTCCCTCGTTATAAGGGAGCTGATGGTGTAGATAAGTTTTGCGCGTCACTTGTTGAGCAGAGTGGCGTTTTGTTCCTGCCGGGCACGATCTATTCATCTGAATTGGGTGACACGCCAAAGGACAGGTTCAGACTGGGTTTTGGAAGAATCGGTCTGGATAAGGGTATTGCCGCAATGGACGCGCATTTGCAGCATGCCAACAAATAGCTTCAATGATCAATTAGGTGGCTGTCGTGTGCAAAAGGGCCGTGACTATGGCGTTGAATAGGCAGTGTGTCAATTTAGAATTAACTATTAGTTTTCAGCAAACAGTATAAATAAAGATATAAAGGCTAAATTTGCCGGTCGCCAAATGTAAGTGCGATAAACAAACGAAAAACGCAAAGCGTTTGCTCTTGATCTACCCGCGTTTAATCACTCTCAAAATGCTGCAGTCACCCGAATGGCTGAATAGTCGCAATAAGACTTTTTGCTTCGTTTTTGGTCTTCTTGAATCCAGGCTTTTCAAAAATGAAGGCTCCCGGCAGGGATGTCATGCTAGCTGCGCGACAGCGCACCGTTCGCCGGAGCGTACTCTCCCAAATAGTACGAAAGAAAAAAGCGAGATTAGACCACCACACCACCATTAACTTGTAGTAGTTGTCCGTTCATAAACCCGCCTTCATCACTCACCAGATAAGATACTGCGGATGCAATATCTTCTGGTGTACCCAGCCTGCCACTTGGGTTGGCTTCCTCGAGCGAAGTATATTTTTTGCTGAAAGCTGGATCGCTAATCTCACCGACGATAGTGCCGGGTGAAATAATATTGCAGGTGATGCCTTTACGGCCGAATTCTTTGGCTATAGATTTGGTTAGCCCCCAGTTGGCATGTTTGGCGATGCTGACTGCAGACTTGCCGATATAACCTTGCTGAGCATTCATGCCACTGAAATTGATGATGCGCCCCCAGCCTTTCTTAATCATGCCCGGCGCACAGGCGCGTGTAAGCCACAAGGAGGAGTAGAAATTAACTTCCATCACTTTCTGAAATTCCGCTTCATCACCGTTTAGAAGATCAAAGTTAGGGCGAATTGCAGCATTATTCACCAGCACATCAACTGCCCCGAATGCGCTGATTGCCTGTTCTGCTACAGCATGTGCCTGATCGCGATTACCGATGTCACCCATAGCGACAACAGCTCTGCCGCCTGTTGCGTTTATTGCATCTGCAACGGTTTGGCATGAGGCTTTGTCGGATGATCCATTGACTGCGATTGCATAACCGCGTTTCGCCAGATCCAGTGCTATTGCACGGCCAATATTTCTGCCTGAGCCCGTAATCAATGCACAACGATTGAGCTCGTCAACCACCGCTTATAGTCCCTTGAATTGCGGCGGACGCTTTTCCATAAATGCAGTGCGGCCCTCTATATAGTCTTCGCTGGCAAAGCAACGATCAACCATGGTTTGGCAGTTTTCAAGGTCGCGATCAGCAGGGTCCATAAATACATTTGCATAGATGTTTTTCATAGCGCTGACGGTTAGCGGTGCATTGCTCGCGATAGTTTCGGCGGTTGCCAGTACATGCGCTTCCAGTTCCTTATCAGGCAGTATGCCATTGACCAGTCGCATTTCTTTTGCAGCTACAGAGCTATAAATGCCGCCGGTAAAGGTAATTTCTTTTGCAAAGGCAGGACCGACCAGGTCGCTAAGTCTTTTTAACCCGGCATATGGATAGCCGAGCCCGAGCTTGGCTGCCGGCAATCCAAACTTCGAGCGTTCAGTGCAGTAGCGAAGATCACATGCAACAGCCAAACCCAGTCCACCACCGATGCAGTGGCCCTGTATCAGTGCGATTGTCGGTTTAGGTGAATTATAGATACCGCTATAAACTTCAGCCGTTTTGCCATTGTATTCAAGCACTGCCTCGTGAGTGGCGCGTTCGCTGTCGAATTTTGATATGTCGGCACCGGATACAAATGCTTTGCCGCCGGCACCAGACAACACAATCACTCTGATTTCATCGTTTTCAATAAACTCTGCCAGCATTTCACAGGCAGACTGCCACATGGCGAGTGACACCGCGTTGTGTCTTTCGGGGTTGTTAAAAATAATACGACCGATCATGCCCTCTTGGCGGGCAATCATTTTATCTGTAGTCATTATGGTCCAATAGTTATCAAATGATATTTCGGGTTCTTAAATCACCGATCTCATCACTGCTGTAACCCAGTTCAGTTAACAGTTCATCCGTTTGTTGTCCACGTTCCGGTGGCGCTGTACGTATTGAACTAGGCGTACGATCAAGCGTCACAGGCTGGCTAATCAGATTGAGTTCACCCAGTGAGTCGGACATCACCTTTTGTGACATCTTCAAGTGCTCTACCTGCGGATCTGCAAAAGTCTGATCAATGGTATTGATGCTGCCGCATGGCACGCCTGCAGCAGACAATGTGTCTATCCAGTGTTCGCTGCTGTGATTTTCTGTGACCATATTGATGGCGGCATTTAATGTTTTACGATTGTCTGAGCGTAACGTGGAGCTACAGTAGTCACTGTGATCAAACCATTCATCTTTATCCAGCGCCTTGCAAAATCGCTCCCAGGTTGCCTCGCCAGCTACAGCAATATTGATATAACCGTTGCTGGTAGCAAAGACACCGGTTGGAATACTGGTGGGATGATTGTTACCCGCCTGCTTGGGAATCTGCCCGTCATTGGTCCAGCGCGCAGCTTGAAAATCGAGCATAGCTATCATTGCCTGCAATAAGGAGGTGTGAAGCCATTGGCCTTTGCCTGATCGCTCTCGTTCATACAATGCCAATAAAATACCTTGTGCGCAAAAATGTCCGGCGCATAAATCCGCTATAGGTATACCGACTCTCATGGGCCCTTCATCCGGAGCTCCGGTAATTGACATCAGGCCGCCCATGCCTTGTGCTATCTGATCAAAGCCCGGGCGAGTTGCGTATGGTCCATCCTGCCCGAAACCGGAAATGCTGGCATAGATCAAACGCGGGTTGATTGACTGCATTGATTCGTAGTCTATACCCAGTCTTTTTTTTACATCGGGGCGGAAATTTTCTACTAGCACATCGGTGTCTGCAGCCAGTTTTTTAAAAACCTCGATTCCCTCTGGCACTTTGAGGTTTAACGTTAAGCTGCGCTTGTTGCGTTGCAGGTTTTGAAAGTCTGATGTGTCTCGCGCCGCACCCAGTGCGCCGTCTGCTTCAAGGGCAACTGGCTGTTCAATTTTAATGACATCTGCTCCCCAGTCTGCCAGTTGCCGAACCGCTGTCGGGCCGGAACGGACTCTGGTGAGGTCAAGAACTTTTACATCCTGAAGTACGCTGCTAGCGGGTTGATGTGGCATTTTCTGGTCTCGCGGAAAGGGCTGTGGGTAAGCGAGGGCCGGAGAAATAACGCGATTAGCCCGATTCGACCCTATTAATAGCTCTAGGTATTTAACAATCTTCATTGTAAACTGTCAACAATTTACAATACGCGGGTGCCAGCGGTAATTTCGCTGTAGCCCTGATTAACAAAACGAGGTGATAAGCATTTGTCCTCAGTACCTGCATCTGCTGACCAGACCGCTAGTGATCAACTTGCGTTGCGTCGCAGTCAATCGCTTACTTCTATTGTTCAGGCAGAGATCGAACGCCAGATTCTGCACGGTGAGCTGGCGCCGGATACCCGTATTAACGAGATGGGACTGGCAGAACAGTTGGGTATAAGTCGCGGCCCAATACGTGAAGCATGCCGTGCGCTACAGGCATCAGGTTTGGTGGAAAGCAAGCCAAACCGTGGTTTTTTTGTTCGACTGTTAACCATGGAAGAAGCTATTGAGGCTTACCACGCCCGCGCTGCAATTATCGCTTACGCAGGCATGACACTGGCACCGGTCATCGAACAGCCGCAACTTGAAACGCTGTTCGACTTGCTCGATCAAATGGATGCAGTGGTCTGTCGTGGTGAAGTCGGAACCTATGATCCAATCAATCTGGAATTCCACGATTGTATTTTACGCATGGCGGGCAACGAACGATTGCGCCAGACGTATCGTGATCTGCTGCGTGAACAACACTTGTTTCGTCATCGCGGTTTATCCCATGGGGATAATCTCGCTGTGTCGAATCGTGAGCACCGATTAATAGTAGATTCACTTGCCAAAGGTGATGCCGTTGCTGCATTCAACAGTATGCGCGATCACGTACTACTGGGTATGCAACGCATGCTAAACGTAGACTCGAAATAAATATGATTGGTTTCGAGTCTGTTCAGCAATAGCGATACTGAAAAATGGGTGCATCGCCTGGTGATTATTTGATTCTTTGCATGCTTATGGCATTTTCCACGTTGCTGTTGCAAGAGCCGCCAGTTTGCCGTTTGCATCAGATAAACGGCTTTCCATAAAAGCTATTGAACGGCCTCTGCGCGTAAACCGGCCTTCGCAGGTGACTATGCCGTCGGTCACCGGTCGCATGAACTGTACCTTCATTTCAATCGTTGCTCCGGGACCTGCCACTTTGTTCACAAGATGGCCCATCGAGATGTCCATTGCGGTTGCCATGGCACCACCGTGCAGAGATCCCTGTGGGTTCTTGAGCATATCGGACATTGGGAAACTCACACGGCAAATTTCTTTTTCTGTGTCTTGCGCTTCAAGTGGTAAATACTCAAACGATAGATTCAGAAACCGCGCCAGGAAGAACTTCTCAAAGGCTTGTTCGTGGTCAATTAGTATTGTATCAAGATGAGCGCGTGCAGCTTTTTCATCGACACGTGCTGGTGTGTTATCACTCATAATATTCCCACGAACATTGTCTTGCGTTTTTTAAGGATGGTGTGAGTTCTTTCGATATAGTGCATGTTCTAAAACTAAGTCTTTTCTCTTGGGTCACCGGCTAAAGGCAAAGGTTTAGGCTGATGTCTGCGAAAATTACTACAACCGATAACTATACCCGATATGTAATCCAGTAGCGTGGGTAATTAGCGCTACAGTCAATTTTAAATTGATATAAGTGTCAGTTGCTTATTTGGTTTATCTATGTAATTCAGTGCTATGCGGTGCCGCTTTCGCTTGGTAAATGGTCGTAGTATTGCAGCACGAATGTTACTCGTCAGGTGTATTATTGATTAACAACAGCACTAACGCACTGAACCCTGCTCAAAGGTGCGGATTGAGCAGTTGGATTCGGATATAGTCTGCCAGATGGCTACCCGAAGACAGGTGCGTGGCGAGCAATAGAGATTTTGAGTCAGATATTTTAATCGATTGAGGTGCATAGTTGTTCTTCTTTAACGAGACTGATCGAAATGCCCGGTCAGAATATCACTTCGGAAGTAGATCGTTAATTCCCGGACAGCCAACTGGATTACCTTCACTTACTGGAATTCTTTTTCATGATTAACCAATCCTACTCCAGAGGTGTGTTGTATATCATTCTTGGTGGTGTTTTTTTAAGCTCAGGCGGGCTTTTAGTTCGATTTGTTGATCAAGCCAGCCCCTGGGCCATTCTGTTTTATCGGTCTTTGGTATTCACTGCAACTGTCATGTTGTTCCTGCTGGTGCGAGACCGGCAGTCATTTAAAAAACAGTTCTTAAAAATTAAACCCATCGATTTACTGGTGTCTCTTTTACTTGCACTTGGTTTTATCTGTTATCTGCTTAGCCTGTTCAATACCAGCGTAGCAAACACGGTATTGCTGTTAAGTACAGGGCCAGTCGCGGCAGGAGTGTTGGGATATTTTGTGCTCGGTGAAGCAGTCAGGGCGTTGACCTGGGTTGCCATGTTAATGGCTATTGCCGGCGTTTGTGTGATGGTTTCGGGCGGCATCAATGCAGGTGATGTCGTGGGTATTGCTTTCGCTGTAGGGGCGGTATTTTCGTTTGCATGTTTCGTGGTTTTATTACGTCATCTGGGCCCGCAACGCGACATGATGGCACCTACCGCATTGGCGGGTGTGATAGCCGCAGCTATGTGTGTACCGATGATGTCACCGTTAGTCGATATACTGGCTATTTCTGTAGCGGATTTATTTATTGCGATTTGTCTGGGGAGTGTACAGGTGGGGTGCGGGTTTATTTTGATCACTCTCGGGTCAAAAACTGTCCCCGCAGCGCAGATACCCTTACTGGGTTTGTCGGAAACCGCTCTATCACCACTGTGGGTTTGGTTGGCGGTGAATG
>CAZNOB010000274.1:0-6425 GCA_964574535.1 uncultured Granulosicoccaceae bacterium
TGACCCACCATACCAACCAAACCTGCAGCCTTTTGCGCTGCATCCATTTTTTCGGCATCGGCCAGGCTGTCTGCCATGGGTATCTCTGCAAATGTATGCTTACCAGCCTGCAGGGCTTGTATTGACTGTTCACAATGAAGCTGTGTCGGGGTAGACAGAATCACAGCATCGGTATCCTGATCCAGAAACTCTTCATAACTGGCGCACGCATGTTGAATTTTCCGCTCAGATGCCAGCGCTTCTATTTTTTCCTTGTTCGGACCAAAAACAGCGGTTACTTTTGCTTCTTTGATATTGGCCAGCGCATCGAGATGCTTGAGACCAAATGCGCCGTATGCACCGGCCACACCAATTTTTATCACAGCTATCGATTCTCCAGAATTAGATGTCCAACCGCGGTATTGGACGCAGGCACATGATAGAACCTGTGTTTTTCTTCAACATTTTCATTCAGTGCACCGCGCATGACATACCACATAACCAACTCAATGCCTTCCGAGCCTGCCTCTCTTATATATTCAATGTGCTTAATCTGTGAACCTTTATCTGGATTATTCACCAGCAAATCCATGAAACGGGCATCCCACTCGGCATTGATCAAACCAGCCCGCTGGTGCTGCAGCTGATGACTCATACCTCCTGTACCAAACACACAGATTTTAAGATTCTCAGGAAATGACTCGATTGCCTTGCGTATAGACTTACCCAGTGCAAAGCACCTGGCACCCAGCGGAGCCGGATACTGAACCACATTGACTGCCAGCGGCACTACCGGACAAGGCCATTCTTCGGGTTGGCCAAACATCATGGTCAGCGGCACCGTTAGGCCATGATCAACTTCCATCTGGTTAATCACCGTGATGTCGAACATATCCAACACCAACGACTGTGCGATATGCGCAGCCAGTGTTTGATGCCCTTTTACCACTGGCACCGGACGTGGACCCCAGCCTTCATCTGCCGGCTGATACTCGGTGGCACATCCCAGTGCAAAAGTCGGGATTACAGTCGCATCGAAAGCGGTGCAATGATCGTTGTAAACCATAAAAATTACATCGGGCTTTTCCTCTGCAATCCATTGCTTTGAGTATTCAAACCCTTTGAATATCGGGCCGTAGTAGTCGTCATCGGCAATACCTGTATCTGATGCAACACCGAGTGCAGGCACATGCGAACAGGCAACGCCAGAAGAAACATAGGCCATATCAGTTGTCTTCCCACTCGGCTTTAGTGCGGTTACCTTCAATGGAACGCCCGCCAGACAGCATCATTGCCCTGTATTTTTCTGAGCCCATACCGGTCATCAGGCCCGCCAGTTCCTGAAAATTGATGCCGTGACAGGCAGCCAGCTTTGATGTGTAGTAAATATTACCACCGAGCTCGAGTAATAAGGTCCACTCCTGGTTTAATGCAGCAGATCGTTGTTCTTTGGTCATTGGAAACCGATCAATATAGGCCTCCGGGTCAGCCGCGAATTCATCACGATTTTTCTGTAACCGCAGACTGATACAAAACTGGTTTAAGTGATAACCACGAGCTGACTGCTGACTATCAAATACAATCGTCCCCGGGATATCACTGTATTCTTTATCCAAGCTCATTGTTTCGCTCTACGTTGGTATACTTCGGGCGCATTTAACACTATCGCAATTCCGATAACAGTGGTTCTGCCAAAAACACCAAATGACCGGAAATCATTAGTCAGCATCACAAGTAGTGTCAGTATAACCGAAGAATAAAGCAACTGGCAGGTGGCATACTTTGCCAACGCAACACCATCTTGAGCGACTGAAGGGTTGCATCTACAGTTGCTTTCAATTCGCTTACTCAAGCGGCAACCCGACATAGTTTTCTGCAATGGATTTTGATGCCGCTTCTGATGAAGCGATATAGTCAAAATCTGCCCGTTGCATGCGCTTTTCAAAAGGCGAGCTGTCTGGAAACTGATGCATCAGCTTTGATAGTTGCCACGAAAATCGCTCTACTTTCCAGACTCTGTTAAGCACTGCTGATGAATAACAATCAATATAGGCATCATTGCCGGATGCATAGTGCTCTGTTAATGCTCTCGATAACAATCGGACGTCGGCGACTGCCAGGTTTAACCCCTTGGCACCGGTAGGCGGCACAATATGCGCTGCATCGCCCGCAAGAAACATATTACCATAGCGCATTGGCTCCGCGACGAATGAGCGCAGCGGGGCGATTGATTTTTCTAACGAGGCACCGGTTTGTATCCGGGCTGCGGTATCCGGTCCCAGCCGGATGGAAAATTCTGTCCAGAAACGATCATCCGGCCACTCATTGATATCATCGTTGATGTCACACTGTACGTAGTATCGACTGCGTGTTTCTGAGCGCATTGACGCCAGAGCGAATCCGTTTTTATGGTTGGCATAGATCAACTCCTGACTGACTGGCGGCTTGTCAACCAGAATACCCAGCCAGCCAAATGGATACTGGCGTCCAAATGTTTGCAGCACATCAGCCGGAATGGCGTTTCGTGACACCCCATGGAATCCGTCACACCCGGCGATATAGTCACATGAAACTGTGTGCTTTTGTCCGTTCAAAAGAAACTGCACAGATGGGCGATCAGACTTTAAGTTATTCGGCACTACGTCTTCTATTTCAAGATAAAACTGCTGTCCATCTTTGACACGCGCCTCGAACAGATCCCTGGTGATTTCTGTCTGGCCGTAAATAGTAACGGATTGTCCGGTATGCCCGGCAAGATCGATTCGATGGCGAGCACCATCGAATGCCAGATCAAATCCATCGTGCGGAATACCTTCACGCTGCAGCCGTTCGGCCACGCCAGCTTCTTCAAGTGCGGTTACGGTACCGCGTTCCAGCACCCCGGCCTTACCCTGCCTTCAATATAACTACGGCTCTTCCGATCCAGCAGAATGGTATCGACTCCGGCCTTGGCAAGCATTTGCGCCAACAACAGACCGCTGGGCCCGGAGCCAATAATACATACCTGTGTTTTAAGTGCTTTAGCCATACATTTACAGAGCACCGCAAGTCCGGGCCAGATAATTTGCTACTGCACTCCAGCTTAGTGTCAGGAACAATAAATGGAATGGACACAACAAACAAATAATTGCACTATTCGATCATGACGACCCAGGATTCATTGCAGGGCACACAACCTCGAAAATGACAGCTTCTATCCCCAACTATGAATTATACGGCGAATTACTTGCCGGAGGACTGCCCGGCCCAATTCACCATGAGACAATAAAGGAGCGGAGTAGCAAACACGATTGGACTATCCGACTCCACCGCCACAGACGTCTGGCGCAGATATTTATATTTAGCTCAGCAGGCGTTTACCTGCGGGCCGGAGACGTAGAATACACCAGCACTGACCCTACCCTTTTGTTGATACCGCCCGGAATCACGCACGGCTTTCTGTTCTCAGAGGATGTGATCGGTGACGTCATCAGCATTCGACTGGATGAAATGCCCATGGCAATACAACACAGATTCGGTCTGTTTAGCGCCGCTACAGACACTATTTTTCCTAAGCCGCAATCAGGTCACTTTGATTATATTGCCGCGCTGATTAATCAGCTGGGCACAATGTACCGAAGTGTGGCATCGAACAAATCAGAGGTACTGACTTCACTGGTTGATCTGATTAGCTTATATCTGGTGGACAATCTTCACGATAAAAACTCTCTTCGTCCGGCAACACATGCCCAGCCAAGAGGCAGACATGACTTACAGATAGATAATTTCTGTACTCTGCTGGAAGAAAACTTCTCACTGCCCTGGAGCGTATCTGTCTACGCTGAAAAGATTGGCGTATCCACGCCACACCTGACTCGAATATGCCGCAAAGAACTCGGCTCACCACCCAATGATCTGGTTCGGCAGAGACGCATGCTCGAGGCCAAACGACTACTAGAGTACACTGCATTATCGATTGCTGAAATCGCACACCGTTGCGGCTTTCGTGATGCCGCATTCTTTAGCAGAACCTTTAAATCAAATCTTGGCCTGTCGCCCAATCATTATCGAAAGCAGCTTGACCGATAAATAGATAAGCCACTTATAAACCCTGGTGTTGAATAAAACTCCGGCCCGGAACCGCTGCGCTGCCTCATATAGCAATGGTTACAGTGCCCGGGCGCTGATGGCGATCTATAAAAACCTTACTGGCACGCCTTATTTTCGCCAACAGTCGCTTCAGCAGGTGCTGGGCATGGCGGTGGCCGCCAGCACCATCTACGATCAATTCAAAGCAGTAAGCGATCTATTAAAGCCATTGGTCATGTACTTGTTAAAGCTCGCTGCTGATGCCACGGACTATGCACTCGACGACACAACCAATCGCATTATTGAACAAAAGGGTAAGAAGATATCGGACCGACGGGCGAAAAAGCCCAAACACCGCACCGGGAGTACACCTTTGCGGTGGTAGCGACACTTGCAAGGAGGACAGCCACCGGTTTTGTTTAAAATCAACATCGGTCATGGTGGAGAGTGGCTCGATGAGGTGCTGCAGCCAGCTCAAACGACAGCACCTCCGCCACTACTGATGAGCGATGCACTCAATCGCAATCAACCGACGGTGATCGAGCGCTAGATCTGGTGTAAGCCAATGAACGATGACTTCATCATTCAATCAGCACTCTACTCCTTCTCGATCGTGACTTCCCGAGTTACGTCAGATGCACTCAAGGCTGCACGGACCATATTCTCACTACAAAGGTTGCCGCCGCACCTCAGCGTTAACGACTTGCGGTTCCCCGTTTGACTCCAGCTACCAAAATACACTGTCGAGACCGCGGAACTCTTAAACATCTCGCCCTTCCTTTTGACGTCTTCGGATATCCGTACGCCAACTTCAGGGCTCAAAAGCAGCAACGGGGGACCATCTTTACCCTTTGGGTAAAGTTTAAATTTTCCGCCTTTTTTCGCTGAGAGCCTAAAAAGCCCGGTGCCCTCCAATCTCTGTTTCATTGTGTTACGCAGTTCCTCCAAAGCCTTCGCACTGTCAGGATCGGCAATCAGGCTCTTCGCTTCAGCCGCAAACGTATCCCTTGACCAGAATACCCAGCTTTCATAAGCCTTGTCAGCTATAGCTCGAACTTTGACCTGCGACGCTAGCAATTCAGTCTTCAAATCTTGTATGCGGATCTTCTTTCTAACCAGTTTCGCCAAAAGGTCCTGGTAGTCACGCGCATCCCTTCCAGTTATTTTCGGTTCGGCTCGCAGGGCAGCCTGAATTTTCGGATAGTCCTGAAGCAAGTTTTTTCCGTAAGACCAAATAACTTCGAGCGTGCGAATTTCATCGTTAACCTTAACACCAGATTTCTCGCAGTTAAACGTAGAGCCTATGTAGGGATTCGTAATCGAATTACCTCTGATCTTTTCTATCATGCACCACAACTGGAAGGTAGCAATGGCACTGACATTTGTTTTTTTTCCGACAGAGAAAAAACCTGTTTCGTCTTTCGAGCTATCAAGATATTTGGACATACTATTGTATTCTATTTCAGAACTTACCTTTATCCACATCATCGCTGGCTGTTCCTTCTTATTTGCTTTTCACTCATGTCGCTTTTTCCTTGTGATGGATCTGGTGAGTCAGGTGTTTACTGGTTGATTAGCAAGTCACAGCGCACCAGCCAGATCATTGCTGCAATACCGTATCAAGTATTTTCTGAATTAAATCAACAACTCTAAATCTTCACCCATAAAATAATTCACTACAAGGGTAATATTACCGATTGGGATGACTAAACAACATGACTAAACAAGACACCCATTTGAAAAATCAGCAGATCGACATTCAAATCATTTGGATTTCCAATTAAATATTCAAGACTGCCACTTCCGACAAGAACTTCGATATCGAATAGTTATGCGAAATATCTACTGCCTGCACTAGGATTCCAGCCGATTGCGGTCAGCTACTCATCTTCAAGGGTCTTTGAGAATCTCTGCCTGTGAGCTAGCAGTTTCTGTGGTAGTGCTGGGGATACCCTCTACAGTACCGTGGTCAATGACAACCTATGTGGACTGACTCAGAAAAACGCCTCAATGGCCGATCTTCGCGGTATTCTCTGATACCCCAGCTTTTCACACGCAGTCCTTAGCAAGTTCATTGCACCTACCAGTGACTTAAAGCGACTTTTAAAGTTCTGAGTCATGTACAGCCAGTCGTCTTCGTCTATTTCAAGCCTTTGCAGTATATTCGGCAACTCATCATCGATTGCACCGCGCTTGTCTTCCCAGATCTGTCTGCCCGTCCAATCCACCAAATTAAAATAGTCAGTCAATCGAAACGGCAGCCCTTCCGGCATGCCTGCCCGTGGATTGCCTGCAAAGCGTTGTAGCTGTTTTGGCTGTTTGGCACAGCACTAACCGGACAGCCATTTTAACTATGTAGCCAATTTTAAATCAGCGGA
>CAZNOB010000275.1:0-6321 GCA_964574535.1 uncultured Granulosicoccaceae bacterium
CGATTAAATTCTGATTAAATTACGACACTATGGTTTCAACAAGACGCTGCGCCTTACAGAATTCTGCGTCGCGTTTTTCTAGTGATATCGACATTCGATACAGCGCTTTCCACAGCGCCCATGCACGCCCTCTATTCCAGGTGCCTTTGTCCACGTCGATACTTGAAAGGAAACACTCTCGTGCAGGTCCATCAAAAAATGTCCAGGCCATAACCAAATCACAGGCTGGGTCTCCAACAGCACAATTACCAAAATCGATCACAGCAGTTAACTGCCCTCCGGAGACCAAAAGGTTCGAAGCTTCGAGATCTCCGTGAATCCAAACTGGTTTAGACATCCAGCGCGCTTCCAGAGCGCTGTCCCAAATGCTTAGCGCCGTATCGACGCAAATATTTTTTGAAAGCGTATTTATATATGTTCGAGTGTCTTTATCGTATTCGAACAGATCTGCTCCGCGGAAATAGTTGTGCAAACCAGGCTCTGGCCCGCCCTGGGAGTTTACTTTATGTAGTTCTGTAATGAAAAAAGCTAAAGATTCGGCTAGCCCAATCGTATCCGTTACGGATTCTGCCGTAACATCTTCTCCGTCTATCCATTCGTAAACAGACCATGACCATGGATAACCATGCCCTGGTTTACCAAGTGCACGAGTTCGTGGAATCGAAGTAGTTATTCTTTCTCCCAGATAGGAAAGCCACTGTTGTTCCTTGTGCACTTGAGAAGCATAACACTCGGCACTCGGCAACCTCACTGACAATCTATTTCCAAGCCTAAATGTCCTGTTATCCCAACCGCTTCGACTTACGGGCCTGATTGGGAGGCTTGACCATTGAGGAAACTGACTATTCACCAATTTACGGACGAGGCTTGTGTCTATATTCACAAAACACCTTGCTCATAATAGATGACTACATTCGAAATCGGCCAAGTATTGATCATCGTACTAATGAAGCCAATCACCTGTCACGGCGACAAGGCGTAAACCAAGTAAGCGCCCAAAGCCGACCGAAAACCGTGCACCAGCAGGGGCAAACCATTGCCCCATATTACTGAAAAATAAATCGAACTATAGAATAACTATGTTTCCCTGCTCATCAAAGCGACAAGACTGTGTGCCTGTCCAGCCGAAACCATCTCCGTCAGTGTCTATACAGGACAAAGACTGATCGATGGCAGATTCCGATTCACCTACATCTGGAAAACTCAGCATGCGACAGGTACTCTCTATTGCGAAGTTCCAACCCCAACCATCATTTAACGGTGGCGTATCTACACAGATATCTGCACTATTTTCATTGGAATTTTGAACGCTTAGAGGGATACGGCAGCTTTTTTCGCCATCCCATCCCCAACCATCTCCGTCAGCATCAATACAATCCCCAAATATGTTTGCAGAACTTAGCTGCGGGGCAAAACCAGGATTAGTACTGCTGATTGGGTGTATCACAACAGAGGTAGTACCACCAAAATCGACGGTGACATACAACGAATCATTGATCTCATCTGCATCGACGCAACCGGTATAGGTGGTACCGGTCGATTGTTGAATCAGTGGTAGTCTGTCTCCATCGGTATTCATGACAGTACACTGATCATCAGCGTCCTGAAATACGACAAAATTATTGGTTAAAGAAATGCAGGAATCTCTAAACTGCATTGCAGTAGTTTGTCCTGAGGAACCCCTATACAGAAGACACGATGCTCTGCCTTTTGTAGCAGAGTTTTGTATGAGAGCAGTGAAAGCAGGATCGAATTGACTTTGAGATATTCTATAAAATATAGAATCCAGACGCTCACCACTACTGTCAAAATCCTGCCTTGTCGGAACGCCAATATCTTTGGTAATCGGTGAGTCAAAAATATCCTCAACAACCAGGGATTTTCTTACCCTTGCACCAGATTCGTCGATTTCTGTAAAGGTAGCAAGGAGAGTTCCGCTAGAGCAGTCTATGTCCATACCAAATCTACTAACCATATCGTTATATTGGATTACTGCTGCACTACTCATTCCCGGACAGATAAATGAAGGATTATAAACAGGACCTAAGCCCCCTGAAGCTCCTGAGGTTCCACCGGACTCATCAAGACCAAAGTGGATATTCACAATCGGGAATTCATCCGGGGCTTGCATGAGAAATACGTCTTCGGAAACTAAATCTATCCGTGCTCCGAAGTGTATAATGGTGTTGTTATAAACATCTTCAGTTTCAGCCATTATCCACTTACCATCGGCATCGTAAATCGGCCCGCTGACTCCTTCTAATCTGTTTGAGGTACCGTCGGGGTAGTAGACTACCAAGCCATTACTTTCATCAATACCCAGAGCGTAAAATTGGTTTTCCCACACAGTACCTGCAGCTGCGCTGGAATCAGTGGAAAGATTAGTTATATCAGTAGACTCAAGCACATAGCTTTGCGGAAATGCACTGGACGCATAAAACAACGTCACTAAATAACCAACAACGAGCACGCGTATCTTCACAAAAACCCTTCCTTAAATAATTCGGTAAACCAGGGAAGCCCAATCTTTACATGTCATGACACATGTATCAAGTCGCTGTGAAGGCCATGGCCAAAAACGTGACTAAATAGTAGCGTGCCGTCAATCACCAGCAGTAAAGGATCAGACTTAATGAAGTAATTCATCTCCGAGCGCCCAGTGTTGAATGAGTTTTTAATGACATCTGCCCACAGAATAACCCAGCAAAGGTGATTGCGGGCAGATGTTTGCAAACATCCTATGGAGGAAACCGCTGATTCCTGCCTCGATCTGGATCAAACGATCCATAGTCGAGACAACGCCCTCACCGGCAGTAAGATCTCTGGACAACACGCTTTTTCGACCCACTTGATTGTGTTGTAAAGTTTATGTTACACATTGTAAATTATGGTACTGTCTCGTTGGGGTGTTGATGCAGTTGATGAGTTTTTAATTAGTTGAAATGAAAATGGGATATTTGATTGCTTCGCTTGTCAGATGGTTAATCCGCTGGCGGGATCTGTCAGTTGTTTTTCGAGCTACCGACGATCAAAAATGTACATAGATTATATCTGGGTCTTTAAAGACATCCTCGTCGACCTGGTGAGCCTTTATATTTACGCCTATCTGATCCTCTATCGCCGCTACGGTAATCGCGAGCTATTCGTGACCTGTGCGCTGTTTAATGTCGCCCTTATGCTTGTCGTCATGTCGATTGTGCGCACTGATTTTAATCTTGCGGTCGGGTTTGGATTGTTCGCGCTTTTGTCCCTCATTACCGTGCGAAGCGCCCCCTTCAAGATGTCAGAGATGGCGCATTTTTTTGGTGTGATCGCGCTGGCAGTAATTAACGGTTCCGGCATCTCCGATAACGTATTCGTACTGATGTGTAATGCTCTGGTGGTCGTCTCTGCCTGGGTACTGAGCAGCTGGGTGATGAGATTTCCAGCGAACATCGGGATCGCGCGCCAGGTCAGATCCATGACGCTGATTCTCGAGCACATCGATATGGACGCGTTTCGGGATGCCGGAGAGATGAATAGAAAATTAACCGAGACATACGCTGTGGATGTTATAGGTTTCAGTGTGCTTGAAATTGATCATATTCGGGAATCCATGAAGCTTGTGATCAACTATGAAGCGGACCCGGAAGCCGAAGTTGAACGGCTGGCAATCGCCGATTATCGCTAATGATGGATGGCAAGCCCGATCAATTCAGTGAACCAGAACGCGGCGACGCAGATGCCAGCAGCGTCTTCGCGCCGATATCGCTGGAGGAAACGCTGTCCGAGGCGGCAATGTTGACTCGCGTCGATAACAAATATCTGGTTAACCGGTGTCAGTTCCGTTCACTATTCAACGCAATTTGTGATCAGTATCGTTTGCTCACGATAAGCGACCGAAGTCGCTTTGCGTATCGTTCAAAGTATTTCGACGATAGCTATCGTGCCTACTATGAACATCATCAGGGCCGCCGCCGGCGATTTAAACTCAGAATCAGGGAGTATGTCGATAGCGGCGATGTGTATTTTGAATTGAAATTGAAGGGGCTCAGGGGACAAACGGTTAAATTTCGCCAGTCATGTGACTCGTTTTGCGTAGACCAGCTGGATGACAACTCACCTTACTACCAGCTCGCCCGAGACTGGTACGAAAATGCCTATCAACGGCGCTTTGCCGACAGGCTCAGCGCGTCATTAATCGTCCACTATGCGCGTATCTCACTGGTGTCCGTTGTGGGGTCGGAGCGAGTGACCATCGACACAGATATTGTCTACGAGGATGCCTACAATGGTGAATCCTGGGACCTTTCCGATAATATTGCAGTGGTCGAAACTAAAACCGAAAAGGGAGCTGGTGTGATGGATCATCTACTGAAAAAAAATGGCAGTCGACAAGTATCGAAGTGCTCAAAATATTGTCTGGGGTTAGCGCTGGGTAATCGCGTTGCAAGAGTAAACCGGTTTTTGCCGGTGCTCAGAAAGATCAGGGACATTGATCGTGTGAGCGCGCCGTTTGAAACCCGGCGACGGGGGTAGAAACCTATGCGTCAACCTTCGGGAATACTAGTACTCGGCGTGTTGGGCGCAGCGGTAGCACTGCTGTTGCTGTCCAATATAAACGGTTATACCAGCAAGGGCGCCATCGTCGTCTCGCGTGGCCTGACGGTCAAAGCGACAATCGATGGCGTGGTCACCGACACTTCGCCCGCAGTTGGTTCGCGTGTATCGATGGGAGCCTCACTGGTGGCAGTGGAGAACAATCGGATCGATCGAAGCCGTTTATACGAATTGCAATCGCAGCGCGAGATGAATCAACTTGAGCTGGAATCCAGTCAGCGTGGTCTTCAGGAGTCGCTTGAACAACTGGAAGATTTCCGCCGGAAGTCGGCTGATTATCTGGCTTGGTACCGCGACGATATTGAATTTCGATATCAGCAGAAAAAACTGCTTCTAAGTACGGCGCACCAGCAGTTAAAACTCAGTGCGGCCGCTGTCAAACGCGGGCGTGAGCTGGCGCAGAGCGGGCATCTTGTGGCCACTGAACTGGATCGCTACGAGCGAAACGCCTCGATCGATGCCAACAAAGTGTGGCTGTTGGATAGTGAAATCGCGCAGATCGAACGTCGCATTGAGGTGTTGAAGGATAGTGATACGGTATTTCGCGAAGACGGCGATGCCGATTACTGGACGCGAATGGGAGATGAGCTCAAATTGGATTTGGCCCATCGTCAACATGAATTGCTAGCGCTTGAACTGAGGTCACGCAAACTGGACCTACAGATCGACAATGAAAGTGAACGCCTGATTGCCGAGGCAACCGAGATTCATCAATCACCGTTCGAAGGTGTGGTCAATGCGGTGTTCTCGTCCAAAGGGGATCTGGTTACTGCAGAGACGCCGCTATTGCAGATCCTTGATTGCCTGAATCCAATCGCGATTGTCTCAGTACGCGAACAGGCGGTTGGCATGTTCGCGGTTGGCCAGCTCGCCACGATCAGCCCCGTTGATACCGATAAAGTTTTCTCCGGCCATGTCCAGTACATTAGCAACGGCCCGTTAATCAGTCTCGATACCACCCTCGCGGTACCGGCAGATGTGTCACAGGATGGCAGCAAAATAATTGTCGCCTTTGACAGAAACTCCGCATTCGACATCGATCATACCTGCAGTGTCTCGCGTCGGGCTGTGGTATCGATTAATACCGGTGGTGCGCTGAGTCGTGCTGTCGGTGTGGTGAAAACATGGATTGGGATACCGTCGGGTAATGACGATATCGCACAAAAGTCCGGTCGGCAGGATATCAACGGCTAGGCCAGGCGTTCAGGCTGTAGAAAAACTAAAAGAGGTGCTCGGCTACGTGAATACTTTTAAGTTTCTAAAGAATATTTTCAAAGTAGGCCACTCTCGCGGCCATTTTTTAGGTGTTGTCGGCACGAGCTTCAAATGCTGTTAGTTTTTCTACAGCCTCGTTAACAGGCTTTTTAAAGGTATCACAGTGGTGTCGACTTGCAGTGAAATACCCAGCATGAAAAAGCGGTGTACGTCAGTATCCCGGGCAAAAAACTATCAGGACAGCCACTTCAGGTAGCGAACTATAGTTCACACAACAGAATTATTGTCCTGTCATAAGATCTTCTTGAAGTGGGTGTCACGTTAAAGTCTCTTTAAAGTTGTATCTCGTTAAAGTTGTTTTCTGGCACTGATTTGAGTATGCCGCGGTGTTGGCAAGGGTTTCTTCTCTACTACTGGATATATATCTACCACTTCAAAACATACGTTTTTGCTGCTCGATGCAATCACATTGCTTAAATTTAGTCTGGGTGTCCGGATAGTTGTCGC
>CAZNOB010000276.1:0-6314 GCA_964574535.1 uncultured Granulosicoccaceae bacterium
TACACTTGGAGATCTACCAATGCCTAAAACTACCCACAGATTTTTTTGAAGAGGCGAAAATGATCGATATAAACGTACCGTCAGGGGCGTTCGCAGTAACAGAGGTTCTGCCGTACAGACTGTCATCTAACAAACGCACAAGAGTCTGATTGTTAGTGTCGAGATATTTTCGGCAACATACAAAAGCCATCCAGCAAACAATACAAACAGATAAAAAATGCAATGCGTTTGCTTTTGCTTTTGCTTTTGCTTTTGCTTTTGCTTTTGATCTACCCGCGTTTAATCAGTTTTGAGAGTGATCGTGCAAGTGGGTCGACGCGCCATGGATGGCGCAAAGAGCGCTGTCAGCCAGGGATGGCTGTTTGCGCGACCCACTTGCACGATTACTCTCAAAATGCCGTAGGCACCCGAAGGGCTGTTTGGCCGCACAAAGACTTTTTGCTTCCGTTTTTGGTCTTTTCAAAAATGAAGGCCCCCGGCAGGGGTGGCTTGTTTGCGCGGCCCTCTTGCACGATCACTCTCAAAATACCGCAGGCACTCGAAGGGCTGAATAGCCGTAAAAAGACTTTTTGCTTCCGTTTTTGGTCTTTCAAAAATGAAGCCTCCCGACAGGGAACGCCAGAGAAAAAACAACCAACCCATCCACAAAGCGTAGGTTATGCTAAGCATTGGAAAAAGTTACACTTGGACAGGAGCTCCCTGATAGTGAAGGTACTTACGTATTTAGATGCTGTTAATTGCATCAAGTGGGCGCAGACCCCAATCAAATGGAAATCAGGTTTTAGTGCAATTGGGGTACACGAAGGCGAAGTATTTTCTTTGGCTGAGGATATTGCTGGCCTGCTATCTTCTATTCAACTATTGCAAACACCTAACGGATCGTTCGCAATAAAATACCCCGGAGAATCCCATTGTGAACTTAATTGGCTTAATCCACTTAACGTGAACCGACGAGAAGTTGATTTCTATGTGACCAGCAGCGACCAGGCAAACAACGCCTTGCCTGACGTGATTGCTGTCAACCGTCAAGCTGGCCTCACAGTTATGAAGTTTATTGATTCCGGAACTTCACTAAATCAACTGGATGGAATACAAAAGGACCAACTCACACAAATAGTAAAGCGATTGTCTCAGTTACATAGAAGACTGTCTGAACTAGAAAGCTGCGCGCGAATACCGATTTTCGGTGAAGGTTCCGAATGGGAAAATATCTTTAATGATGCTGGCAAACATCGCGCCTCCTTTATCAACGAATTCGGATCGTTATTCACCGAATCCAGCCGGGAAATAATTGAAAGACTACCAAAAGCACTTCCTCGAATAGCGGAAGCAGGCGGCAAGCTCCAGAGATCACAAACTATTTGCTCTATGGATATGAGGGCTGACAACATCATACTTTCCCCTGACGGACCAACCTTCATAGACTGGCAGTTCGCCACCACAGCACCAGGCGCTGTTGACCTGGCTGCTCTTTTATCTACAAGTTCTGATATCAATCCTGAAGAAACACACGAAGTACTTAGAATCTATACAGAGTCATCAGGCTGGGACATGACAGAGACAATCTCCGGATTTCAGGTTGGCCTGCTTACAAGAACAGCGTTTGCAATACCAGTGGTCATGACACTTCCCCATACAACTGTTCGTGCACAGGGGCTAAGAACAGCGGCGATTCTACGGCTTTCAAAATTGCTGAACTACTTTTCAGCAGAGATTCTGGCACGTCGATGGATGTAGCAGACTGCACGATAATCGAATCCTTACAACAACACGGTTGACCCTATATTTTTATTAAACGTTGCGGGCAACTACCTAAGCGCAGATTGACATTATTGAATAAAAGTTTATATTTATAAACATCTAATATTGCAAACTCAAACCTTGGAAACCTTGCTTCTGGAGACGTACAAACACGATATTATCTCACTATTAACACCCGGTTGCGATAGACATGCGATGAAAAAACTACGCACCTGTATGCACCTGAAAAACACTGCTTTAACCCGGCGTCCGGGAAACGGACTTCGATACAGATCCGACTCGCATTTAGCACAAGATCTTTGATATCAGGGCAACAACGATGCAAAATATTCGCACTATATACGACCACGCGCAGGTGCTTCATGCTCTTTTGGATCCGCGGGGTACTCTGCTGGAAGCAAATCAGTCCTTTCGTACTTTTATCGGCGCTAATTCAGTTCCAGTATCAAATAAACCTTTGTGGGAATCTCAATGCTGGATTGACAATACTGACTCTTACGCCAAACTACAAAAAGCTGTTAAGCAAGGCGCCCAGGGAGAGCTTTCCCGGTTCGAGACTGTGCACACAGCCATAGACAGAAATAGATATTACTTTGACTTCACAGTTACGCCTGTTTACGACGATTCAAAAGAGGTTAAATCACTTGTTATTGAAGGTCGGGATATTACAGAGCTAAAGGAATATCAGCACGCTCTAATTAAAAGTGAAACTAGTTTCAGCTCATTGATTGAACTATCGTCAGATTGGTATTGGGAACAGGACGATAAATATCGATTTATAACAGTTACAGAGAGCAACGGACGGACTGTAGGTAAACACGAAGCATCACTGATTGGCAAATGCCGATGGGAGCTTTCCAGATCTGAGAGCGACCAGATGGATTGGTCCGATCATCAGGCAATGTTAGCTCGACATGAATCTTTCAAGGACTTCGAATACAAGTACATTAATAAGGCCGGTGAAACAACATGGATTTCCACTACAGGAGAGACTGTATTCGATTCCAATAATGGATTTCTAGGCTATCGAGGTATAAGCCGCGACATCACAAAGCGGAAGCAATCAGAGTTCCACTGCAAGGAAAACGAATTTCGTCTACGCCTGGCTGTCGATATCTCTGAAATCGGTATCTGGGAGTGGAATATGCACTCCGATCAAATTATTTGGAACACCAAACAATACGAGCTGTTTGGACTTGAAAAGACAGAGGGACCAATTCCACTGGCAATGTTTATCAATGCTGTTCATCCCAATGATCGCGCGCGTATAGGCGCATTCACTCAGACAGCTCTGGAAGAAGGCATAACTGCTATTGTTGAATATCGAATTATGCATCCGGACGGTTCGATACGCTGGCTGCTGGGCCACTGCGGCATGGTACCCTCCAGCAAAAGCGGAACAGAATCATCCTCACTTTGTATTGGTGTCAATTTAGATATCACCAAGAGCAAGCATATTGAAATGGCTCTGCGCGAAAGCCAAAGCCAGTTGCAAACTGTCAACCAGACTCTGGAACGTCGAATTACCGAACGCACTGCGCAACTTGAATCAGAGGCAGAACTACACAGAAAAACACAATCGGAGTTAGCCATCACACGTCGGCTTGATTCAATTGGGCAACTAGCAGGTGGTGTAGCCCATGATTTCAATAATCTTTTAGCTGCCATCGGCAGTAATCTGGAACTTGCTGCACCATACGTGACACATGATGATGCCAGCGAGATGATCGCAGCGGCCCGAGCAGCCGTAGAAACAGGAACCAGTCTAAACCAGCGGCTGCTGACCTTTGCTCGAAAACAAAAACTCTCACCAGTTTTGCTATCACTAAACGATCAAATATCAGAAACAGTTCTTCTTTTAGAACGAACACTGGGTGAAAATTATCCTATTACAATGGAATTGCAACCAGGTTTGTGGAACGTATTTATTGATGCCGGTGAGATCGCCAGCGCACTGGTCAATTTGTCTTTGAATGCACGCGATGCCATGCCACGAGGGGGTGATATCGCTATAAAAACAAGCAATATGGTATTAGGTGCTGACGACATCCAACTAAGTGCAGACGATAAACCCGGAGAGTACGTTGGAGTATTTGTAACAGACACAGGTTCAGGCATGACCCCTGAAGTAGTGGAAAAAGCACTCGAACCTTTTTTTACTACAAAAGAACTTGGGAAAGGCACAGGCCTTGGGTTAAGCAGTGTTTATGGATTCGTTAAAGAATCCGGTGGCCTACTGCAACTTGACAGTTTTCCTGACAATGGAACGACCGTCCGAATCCTGTTGCCACGTTCTCTCAAAACACTACCACTTAAGCAAGCAAAAATTACTGAAAGACGGACCTCACACTCAAACAACGCACTTATTCTCGTTGTTGAAGACGATCCCATGGTACGCAAGGCGACTGTCAGGTGTCTAAATCTTCTTGGCTATCAAGTACTGGAGGCTTCAAACGCTAAGGATGCAATCGATGAGTTAAAAAAGGGGACACCTGTCAACCTTGTTTTTACTGACATTGTATTGCCAGGTGGAATGACCGGGTACGAGCTTGCTGATTGGTTAAGCAAAAATCGTAAAGATGTCAAGTTGCTCTTAACATCTGGCTACATTGATCCTGCTACGCACACCAACAGTGAATCAACAACACCGAATGTCGAGATTCTTAACAAACCATACCCAATGGATCTGCTCGCACAGAAAGTCAGTGAAGTTTTGGAATCTGTTTAGCCTGCATTTTCAAGAAAATTAGGCGTTCAGAGTCAATAGCGATAAACAGGTCACCCTATCATCTGAGAAACGTCGCCCTGCCGCACAGACTTTCATCTAACAAACGCACAAGAATCTGATTGTTAGTGTCGAGATATTTTCGGCAACATACAAGCCATCCAGCAAACACGATAAACAAACGCAAAGCGTTTGCTCTATTGCTCTTACTCTTGCTCTTGCTTTTGCTTTTGCTCTTGCTCTTGCTCTTGCTCTTGCTTTTGCTTTTGATCTACCCGCGTTTAATCAGTTTTGAGAGTGATCGTGAAAGTGGGTCGACGCGCCATGGATGGCGCAAAGAGCGCTGTCAGCTATGGATGGCTGTTTGCGCGACCCATTTTCATGATCATTCTCAAAATGCCGCAGGCACCCGAAGGGCTGATTGGCCGCAAAAAGACTTTTTGCTTCCGTTTTTGGTCTTTTCAAAAATGAAGGCCCCCGGCAGGGCTGTTAATCTAACGTCTATGATAGTAAAAAAACACATCCAGCGATAATGGTCGATTATCCTCAGTGTTACTTATGCCGTTACCAAAAAATAGTTGATCATCCGGGGTAATAGTAAAAATACTAAACCGTGTTGACGAGCCGTTAAAAAAGTTTATAAATGGCGCTTCACCAAGAGAGGTAGCAACTGTTTCTCCGGGAAACACTATTATGTCCTCAAATCGGGACATCAGCTCATCGCCTGTGATCGGAGACACCGCAGGCACACTGCAGTTAAGATCCGAGAATTGAACCTCCTCAAAGACTGACGAACTACCCTCTACAGTAAAGTCTATCCTTGACGATTGCGAGTTGGCCTCTCCTTCAAACAAAAAGCAACCGGTGGTCCAGTTTCCCTGAAGTAATTCCGCTATCGGGTGCAAAGGTTCACAGTCAATGGCCAACCGTGTTCCCATGCCCGTGACAACAGGCACCTCGTCAACAGTAGCGAGCAGGTTGCTGTCCACTTCAACCAACCCCGCCCCAATCAGTTGACTAGTGTTTCTGTCGGTTGCTGTCCAACTACAGCTCTGACCCGAATATACGCTGAACTGCTGTGTACGACGCGGCGTTATGTCTGCAGTTTGAAAAGATCCGCTGGTTGACCTGAGTGTAATTTCGTACCTGTCGGGCAGATCTACTATCTCATCATCAAACGGCGTGAGCTCGGTAATCGACTCAATAGAATTGTTGTGGTTTTCTGCTTGCCGCTGAAACGCCACATCCAAATTCAACGTGTTGTTGTCTGGCAAGGCCAGCAAAATATCATCTACAAACAGCACATCCGAATCGTCAACAAATACCAGCAACGCATCTGAAGATTGGCCCAATTCATTTAAGTCTGCAGGAACTACCTCACCACCAGCGAACTGACTCGAGCCAGACTCAGTGTTTAAAGTAAGCTCAGTCGCCAGAAGGCCTGCTGATGTGGTCACTTGATCGCCGGAACTATAACTGCCGTCAAGTTGAACTATAGATGAGGAACCCAGGCCCACAACCTCACTGTTGCAGTTTTCATCCACAAAAGCGGAAATTGAATAACTAAATGTACTTTCAGTAAATTCGAATGTGTAGATGACGGCATCAAAATCTCCATCCTCGCCTATATCTACAGTACAAGCAGACCTCCAGTTGCCAATAAATCTCGCCGGTATAGCATTCTCCGGCTCATTTCCCATTTCTGTTTCCGTTTCGGTTTCCGTTTCCGTCTCTGTTTCTGTTTCTGTTTCTGTTTCTGTTTCTGTTTCTGTTTCTGTTTCTGTTTCCGTCTCTGTTTCTGTTTCCGTCTCTGTTTCTGTTTCTGTTT
>CAZNOB010000277.1:0-6230 GCA_964574535.1 uncultured Granulosicoccaceae bacterium
GCCTGCGGCATTTTGAGAGTGATCACAGAAGTGGGTCGCGCAAACAGCCATCCCTTGCTGACAGCGCTCTTTGCGCCATCTCTGGCACATCGACCCACTTCCACGATTACTCTCAAAACTGATTAAACGCGGGTAGATCAAGAGCGAAGATCAAGAGCAAGCTCTTTTCGTTTTTCATCTGTTTATCATACTAGCTGGACGGCTTTGTGTGTTGCCGAAAATATCTGAACACTAAAAGTCAGACACTTTTGAATTGGTTAGATGAAAGTCTGCGCAGCAGATCTCTGCTACTTCGAATATGCGCTGATGGTGAGCCAATGGTGATAGTAGTAATCGATCATTTTCGGGATAACTGAACAACTATGCGCCTCTAATAGTGATTCTGAACGCCGTATCCTCATGTATGGTGCAGGCTAGATATGGACGGCTACGTGTAAGGGCGATGGTCAAGGGATGGGAGGAGAACTTACTAAGAAGCGAGCCAGTGTAATACAGTCTGGTAACCGCGGTAATATTACCGGAATATCTATGCCACTCATACTTCTCAAATTGCTAAACTTGAATGAGGATTAGCCACTTTACTGGGATTAATTGTGTGCAAAATGGATAAGGGATTTGTACCAGCTTTTATTTTACTTACTGCAAGTTTAAGTGTTACTTCGCTGATTGCCAGCAACAGGATTGCTCACGCTAAGTCAGATAGTCCCGCTCTGTCTACTGTGCAGGAGCAGTCTGCCAGAGATATTGTTAAGGCGGATGCTGAGTTCTGTTCCATACTGCCCCGGGATGAACTCACAACGCTTTTGCAGGGATTGACCGTCTCAAGCTTTGATAAAGCACCCGTGGCGACACTGAGTGTTGGACATTTGGCCAACGGTATTCACCCATTGAGATTTTGTACTTCCGAACGTTTTGGAAATTCGCTTAGTTACCGGGCGCTACCAGAGTCATCCCTGTTTTATAAAGCCGTTAAGTTGCCTGAGGATGGCCTGCTTGAGGAAGATGATATTTTTAATACTTACGCTAATTCCTATACGTGGTTTGGTACAAAGGCAGTGGCTGACGATTATGCAGAATCAAAATGGGGTAAGAAACAGAATCTCGTCGTCGTTAAGTTCAATGTCACAAAACCCTTGAAGCTGTTTCAGCTAAACGTAAAAAGTAACATCGAATTTCTAAGGGCCAGTATTAACAACGATATTTCTAAAAGAGTCGACGCTGTTGCTGAAATAAATGAGAAAATCAAAGACGCAAAAGTGCGAGCCTATGCACTAAAACGAAATGACGATTACATTGAGGATCTGCGTTTTTGGAATGATATTCTCAGTGTTACGATGGGGCTTGGGGTGGACTATCAGGAGCAAATTGATCTTTTGCGAAAATACGGAAATGTGGTCACTAATAATTATAGCTATCACCCGGATGACGAAATTAAAAAAAGGCTACATGGAGTTGCTCCAAATAACCATTTTTTCGCTAAGGCTGATGACCCGAGCACGCCGTACTCCCTGGTTGGAAAACATGCTCAATGGGGCCCAGGCAAAGATCAGTTAAACCGTATCAGCTTCGTCACCGATATGGATAAAGTACTTTGCGATATTATTGCTACGTACACCAACGCTGATGGTTATGTGGCACCCGATATGCCGTCTCTTTGGCATAAAGGAGGAAGACTAATTGCCGAAGTGGCCGTTTTTAATGCCAGAGATGTAGTAGAAATAGTTCATTAGCTAACACCAATAGAAAGATGCTTTATGGCGCCACGGCGCCGGAGTTCCGAAAATCGCGGAAATACCCTGATTCAGCATCGTTCAGGTAAAAGTAAAGGTAGACGAGAATAGCCTCGTATCAGAAGAAGCAGTTTTGCACATGGCGTTCGAAATATTGGACGCTTAATCAGGATATTTGTCCGTTAGGGCTTACAGTCGCGCTGGCAAACTGATAACTACCTCACACTGTCAATAGGCAATGCCTGTTCTAGTTCAATTCTGATTGAGCCATTTTCCGTTATCCTCGCGTCCTTTGCCCAATTCTGAAGAGGGGGCGGAATCAATGACTAATTTTGATTTTGGCATTATGAATTATGAAATTGCAAGAGACTTTGAGCCGGATACCAAAGGTTAATTCACAATGAAATTCACTAAGCAATACCCATTCATTTGTTTTGTACTTCTGTTATCTGTGTCGGTTTCTCATGGGGCTGAGGATTCTCTCTGCCAGCAATGGAGCTCGGATGAAATTCTTCATGAGTTTGCCGATGAATGCAACGCCACCGACTATAAAGAAAAGATCAAGCTTTTACAAAGCGCGCGAGAAAACACCATTCTAGAGAATGAAAAACATGCTTATGATTGGGGTATTTTAGATCTATTATATAGAGCGGAGCTTGCAGGGATTGAGCTCGAAGGTACATCAGCACTCAACGTGCTAAAAGGGTTAAGGGCAGGCGATAGCGCTAACAATAATTTCTTAGCCTGGCAGATAAGAAATAAAGCGATTGAGAGCTTTGTCGTGCCTGAAAAAAAGAGCCGCAGGCAAAGACTCTTAAGTATTACCCGTGAAGAAGTTGTTTATAGGAAGCTTCAGAGTACGGCCAAGAGAGATTTAAGAGTTGCAGCATCTCTGGGACATCCTCAGGCACATATCGAAATAGCCAGGCAGTTAATAGAGGGGCCAATTTCTGGCGAAAGTCAACGAACAGCGCTGGTCCATATCGAAAAGGCTGAAGCACTGGGTTATGATGTGCCTGTTGTATTTAAAGATAAAGTATTAGCTATATCTGATCAGTATGAAGCGCCTCGATCTGTTAATGGCGCGTTAAGTGAGGTTTGCAAACGCTGGAGTGAAACCTCTGAATTCGCTGAATTTTCTGATCACTGCCCTGAATTGAATAGGTTCGATCAGTACAAAATTGTAAAAGATAAGTCCAGGTTGCAGAAGACTAACGCCCTAAAACAACCTTTTCTGTGGGAGTTGGCCAGACTAGTTACAAAAGCCGAGGAAGATGGTCTGGTTTTAGAACGCGGTGTAACTGCTCAAAAATTGATGAAAAGAGTGTCGTTAGATGGTAATCCTGAGAAAGATTACTACTTTTATAGAATTTACGTTGATCAGGGTCGGAGTAGACCTGATCCTGTAAAAATGCTTCGAAGAGCAGCCGACAATGATCACCAGGAAGCAAATAGAGAGCTGGCTTCTTTACATTATAAAGAAACTCCAAGAACCCTTTCCAATCTCAGCCTCGCTTTGAAATATCTAAATCGGTCAAAGCAACTCGGGGCTGTGGGTACAGACAGTTTAGAGAATAGAATCAGACTTGAAATTCTAACGTTAGAGAATCAGGCGAAACACCTGGCGGGCGAGAAGAATAAGGTTATTGAAGATAAGAAAATCAGAATGCTGGCAAGCACACCAGAGAATATTTGTGAACGATGGGCAAGAACACCAACACTTCAACACTTGGTTATTGACTGTGACAAGCTCTCAGACAAAGCGAAATATGCGCTGGTCAAGGAACAATCCAGCATAAAGCAGAGTTCCGGTAAAAAGCGCGATTACTACTGGGAAATGGCTCAAATACTTGCTGTTGCGGAACATCGTCAGCAACAATTTGATACAGAGAGTGCCGCAAGATACCTTGGTTTCGTTGATTTAGGTAACGACCCTGAGAAACTTTTTCTCGCATGGACGTTAAAGAAGGGTGAGGATAGATTTTCTGCGTATGAGAACTTGGTAAGAGCGGCTGAAAATAACCATCCCAAAGCACATTTGGAGCTCGCGCGTTTGTATTTTAGAGGCGAGGGGTTCAAAAAGGATTTCAGAAAGTCCAAAGAATATTTGAATAGTGCAAGGGCGTTAGGGATGGAAATTCCTCTGGATTTTCTAAATGAAGTTCAACAGGAAGAGCGGAGAATACAGAGAGCCAAAGCAGAAGCAGAAATAGAAAAACAATATACTCGGGAGAGGAAAGCAAGACGCCAGGCTGAGCTTGCAAACCTGGATATCCCCAACATTAATGTTGCATTGATGGACAAGGTCTTGCATCAACATACGATTAGCTCTGCAAATACCACTGATAAAGGGCTTGGGGCAGCTATGGGTTTTCCGGATGGATTTATGTATCGATGTGATAATGACTTTTGTTACGCTATGGAGGGGATAGTTAAATTTCGTTTTAAGGTTGAAAATATTGAAACTTGTGAATATCGAAATCGTACTTCAGCGCAATGTTATTTTACCTTCAGATTGAATCTGGAATCTGGTATGGATTTAGGTACGTGGAGAGGAGATTTGCTTCGTGGATCAACCTCTGCTCGACTGATCTCCGGTTATGCTGACCTTATCTTTCGGGAATCAAACTGGACGGTGACATATTTAAAGGGATGGTAGATTGAGGGCAGCTACTACAGCCTGACAGCATGCCTGGCGATGTTGCTCCCGCTACGCCTACGGACGGCCGGAATCCGAGCAAACATTTATTCTCAGTGGTGATGTATTTGGCTGAGTTTCAGCCACACTGTGTGAGGCGGGTCGTTTTTTACCCATCAAATTGACATTAGAGTCTGACCTTTTTTTTAAAACTGACAGACACCTTGAACTGCAATATGCTACGTCTCTAAATCTATTCTGCAAAAAAGATCTGCTCAGTTGATGCCCACCACTCTCCTGAATCGCGGCTATCCAGCGGCTGTTGCAAGGGAGCGGTCAGCGCCCACCATTGTCGGGTACACGGATCTTCATTGCTACGTGCGAAATCAGCTTCGAAGTCAGTGCCGGTATATTCCCAATATGAAAAAAGAAGGTTTTCTGGTTCGCGTAAAAAAATAGAGAAATTTTGGATGTTACGCTGCTTCAGCTGCTCGATGATATCCGGCCAGGGTTGGGCGTGCAGCTCTTTGTACCGCTCGATGCATTCCGGCTTAATGCCTATCACTCGTCCCATACGTTGCACCAATGGCTTCTCCTTCAAATTATCTGCAAGCAGGTTTGAGTGTCTTATGCGTAGTTGAGGCCGTATAAAATATCATTGAGTGCGTCCAGTCCATCCCAAAATGGTTCCGGGATTTCGGTGTTGTACCATTTGAGAATCTGCTCCAGCTCTGCGGGATTCTTCGGGCCCGGAATAACAGATTTCACCACATGATGACGCAGCGGAAATTGCAACGCTGCTGCTCCCATGGCAACTTCTTGTTCGACGCAATAGTCACGCAGCTGACGATAGGCTTGTGTAACTTCTTCGGGAATCGCGCGGTAGTTATAGGTATCGCCACCAACCAGCATTCCTGAGTTGAACGGACCACCAATCACGATATCTGTTCCGGTCTGCTCACATGAGTGAAACAGTTCCAATGCACCTTTGCGTTCAATTAAAGTGTGTCGCCCGGCCAGCAAAAAAACATCAAACTGACCGTATTCCAATACTTGTTGACAAATGCTGACCTCGTTAACGCCAAGGCCAATCGCACCCACATCACCTGAGCTGCGTAGCTCTTCCAATGCGCGATATCCTCCACCATCAATAAAAGTGGCAAATTGTGTTGAGGCATTATCTCCGTGCGTGTACTGTCCGAGATCATGTGCGTAAAGAATATCTATTTTGCTTAAGCCAAGTCGATGGTAGCTGTGTTCTACGCTTTTCATTACGCCATCATAGCTGTAGTCGAAAGCCACGCGAAATGGCATATGTGTTGATGCGCTTGCATCGGGCTGTAGTAACCGTCCTACCTTGGAAGATAATATTAAGTCGGCTCTTACGCGCAATGCATCACCGACCAGTCGTTCTGACAGGCCATGACCATAAAATGGTGATGTGTCAAAGTGGTTAATGCCGTTACTTAATGCATTACCAAGCATTAGTCTGGCGTCGCTAATGGACTTCGGTGTTGCATCAAAAGCGAATGTGGCACAGCCCAGTCCGATCTCGGTAACAGGCAGTTTTTTGCAGGTTAACTTGCGTGTTGCAATCATCAACCTTTCTCGGCACCGGCATTAAGTCCGGAGCGTACGTAGCTTTGTGAGAACAGAAATACGACTATTATTGGCAACACTACCAACACTGCAGCCTGTATGGCTTCAGGTTGGCCAATCGGCAGGTTATTAGCAGCTTCCTGTGGGTTTAGCGCGCCAGAGGAGTTAATTAAGGTTGTCAGGCCAACAGGCAGGTTTTGTTTGTCGTCGTCAGAAATTAATATAAAGGCCAGAAAGTAGTTATTCCAGTTGTTAACAAAACT
>CAZNOB010000278.1:0-6147 GCA_964574535.1 uncultured Granulosicoccaceae bacterium
CCGCTTGTGTGTGATAATAGCGGACTTGCGAACTTCACACAAATCCACGTTATAGACGGTATTGGTCTGAAAATGCTAAATATTGTCCGCCGCCAAGCAGCTCTGGCAGCACTTCAACACTCAGATAGGCAATGACACCAATACCTGGAAGAAACAAAAGGGCGGAAATCCAACATAGAATTCGACCGGTTTTTATCGTGTGAACAATAGCGATAATTGCAAGCATGGTATTGAGCCCGAAGATGGGCATAACAAACCGCAAATCCGATAAAGCTAAAACTCTATTTCACGCTAGCCTACTTACCGGCTACGGACAAGAGTGAGCAGTTGTGTCCGAATT
Organism: uncultured Granulosicoccaceae bacterium; assembly: GCA_964574535.1. Taxonomy (GTDB): domain Bacteria; phylum Pseudomonadota; class Gammaproteobacteria; order Granulosicoccales; family Granulosicoccaceae. The sequence continues at coordinate 341 of CAZNOB010000278.1, forward strand.
TGAAAAACAAAAACAGATCTTGTGAATGGCAGTAATAAAAAGGAAAGCAGAAAAAATAAACTATTACTTACAGCGCCTCCACCGGAACCGCCTGCTGGAACATTGGAGATTGTTGCTGAAGTATCGGACTCGGAACCACTTTCATCAGTAGAGTTATTCACAGTGTCTGAATTTTCGGTGTCAGAGGAAGTTGGGTTTTCAGTTTCAGCGGTGTCTGGCAAATCAGTGTTCGGGGCGGCCTGGTTGTCAGGCGTTAAAGATTGGTTGTCGTCGGTATTGGGTTGACTACCATCCTGAGTTGATTCATCACCTGTAGTTGGCTCACCATCCACTGGTTGATTTATCGTGTCAGGTTCAGGGGCTGCCGCTGCAATCAATTCATAAGCGCCGATATCACAAGCGTTACCTTGCGGCCGTGACACACCGCGCTGATCTTTAGCGGTTGCACCATTTCCGCAATTCCCCGCATCGACTGCATCACTACCAGCTTGTAAAGCGTGGGTGTTACTTAAGCCACCATTGTCGGCAAGTGCCAGTAAACCCGGGTTGCCAAATGATATGTCTGTTTGTTGTGGGTTACCACAGGTTCCGTCCGTGTGCAGATTGTACCCAAGTGATTGGACAGGTGTAACACCGCCGCAATCAGAGCCACTTTCAACAGTACTTACTATTGTGTTAGAAAGAGTGAGTTCGCCGGAATTGCCAATCTGACGATCGCCCAACAACGGCCGTGTATTGTTGGCAATAGTACTTGTGGTCACTCGCATCAGCCCTCTGTTGCTGATCACGCCTGCATAATCTTCGTCGATTCCACTAAAGCCGGCACTGTTGCCACTGATGGTACTGTTGATGATTTCCGCTAAACCTTCGTTGTCGATGATAGCGCCAGAGACGTTATTGTTGGTGACACCAGTACCACCGAGCTTCAGCACGCCGCTACTTTCAATCACGCCTTGATCACCGGGGTTGTTGTTGATTGATGAATCGAATATCTCCAGTGTTCCCTGGTTTGAAAATGGGCTGCTGCTCTGCGTTAGTGTGCAGTCGAACAACTTCAATGTTGAGTCTTGACCGTTGTTCACTGACCAGACATTGTTAGTACCCAGGCCACTGATCTGGCAACGCCGTAGTTCCATTAGCCCTCTGTTTGTAATAACCGGGCCACCCGTTGAAACGTGACTTTCAATGGTTACATCAGAGCCTGAAATTACCCCAGTGTTTGTAAGTACTGAGTCAAAGAGAACGCTGTTTCGATATTGCCGAGTGTTGCGAAGAATCAGCGTGCCGCGATTCTGTATGGTGGCGCTGTTACCTCTGTGGCCGGTGATCTCTGCATTTTCGATGGTCGTTGAACCCATGTTCTGTAGAGCGATACCATCCGTAAAGTCACCGTTGGTTAAATCTATTCCGTTAACCTGAAGAGTTACACCTGGCAGTACACGAAAAATTCGATTAAAACCGGCAGCTTCAAATGCCACATCTGTCGACGCAGTGATCTTTACGTCTTGAGTTATTGTCAGTTCGGGTACAGCTATGGTGCCAGCGCAATCGATAGCGATATCCCGTGCGTTATGCAGTGCATAGGCCAACGTTAGAGGTGTTTGCTCCTCTCCGAAGCTTGTGCAGTCACTTACTGTTGCGTTGCTCTGGCGGTTATCCGAACTATCAACACGTGCCAGTGAAAAGAAACCCAGATCAAGATTTTGGTTTTCCTGCAGAGTGATTGGTTGCGCTAGCATGGCGTCCAGATAGATGGTTCCTTCATCAGGCAACGGATCTTCGTCAACGAAGGTAATGAAGTTCTGGTCTGCGAAAGCTACTTGGTAGCTACCGTCAGGAATTGACGAGAACTGATATCTGCCAAAGGCATCGGTCAGTTGAACCTGTGTCTCCCCGGACTGAACATTGGTGAGAGTGACAGTAATGTGTGCCAGCACGTTGCCAGAATTGTTGACAATACCAGACACTTGACCAGAGGCTTGCGCGCTGGCAGCACCGGGATGGATGAAAAGCATCAGCAATAGTGCTGGCAATCGGCGTATGGGCATCTGGATGTCACCTCATGAACAGTTCATGGCACATTCATTATTGTCATGACATATAGGGAAAGTCAATGTCGCACGTTCGCAAAAACTGGCAGGGATGTAGTCACAGGAATTTAGTAGCTGTGGTCTCCAGTGGGCAAGTTGCTGTCATTTTTGTGCACCATTACTCAGTTCCTCCGATTACGTGAACAAGTCGGGCAGCATTTTGTGAATAGCCTTTACAAAGACTCACATCGTAATCCAGAGAGCAAACACAAATGCATTGTTGCTAAGAAGAATCATTAGTCACACGTTTCCAGCGGACCTTGAGATGGGTTTCTTCGTTGGTTTATTTTCGTTACTGGATAGGACATTGAAAAATAAATTTACAGAGTGGCCTGATTACCATCTGTCGCTAAGTCTTGAAAGACAACTGCTGCCGCACTATATCCGGTTTGCTCCTTCACTTTTGCCGGTCAAACTTTATTGCTATATCTATCGGGCAACTCGGTATTTGATTTTAGTGCATCATAAACAGCATTAGGACTTGCCTGGCACCAGTATTTGAAGGTTACGGATTTTTCAATTCCGGTGAACAGATTTTTTACCTCAATAGTCTGATCAATTAGAAACTGGGGTGATTCCCATTGCTGCGCCAAAACAGCTATGTTTACCCAGTTTCCAATGCCTGCATAGACGAACCATGTTGCTTTACCGCCTTTAATACTGGCAAGCGGGCACTTTTCCTTTGCTACATCAACTAATTCCTTTACGCTACGCGAAACAGGAATTACTATTTCAACTTGATGCGAAAAGATGTCATCTCCAGCCGCAACGCTGTCTGTATCTACTACTATAGTAATTTCTTTCATATGCATACCATGGTTTGGGCATGTCGATATTTTCTGTTTACTGAGTTACCACTTGTGCTTATCTGCACCCTACCCACTGGCTGGCTACATTGTCAAAGGACTCAATTTTCCAGCACCCCAGGTGTGGGTGTGCTGATTACTTCCTTAACGGATTCGTCGTAATCACGCAAATGCAGGTTGACTGAATTCTTAGGGCAAAAGTACCCTAAGACAATCACACCAAACTGACATTCAACACCACCACAGCAGACTGGTTAACTCGAAGCGAGTAGTAATAAATCCAAATTCATCAATAACGTCCCGGGTCCTTAACCATTAAGCACCCCTGAAATTGTCCTGCTAACTTTTCATTAAACCACTTCACAGTCCCTTCCTTCTTTACTCCTTTATCAGGGTCATTAAATAACACTTTCCCTTTCTCAATTCCGGTCAACACAATAATATGTCCAGACCCAAACCAGTATCCGGCACTCCATACAGCCCCCCCGGCTTTCAAATAGCCCGCAAGATCTTCTTCAGAATGTTGATTCTTAACTGGGATCTTATATAATCCAACTTTTTCAGCCAGTGTAATAAATTCACCTGGATTCAGCCCTGCCTTGTCAGCTACCTCATACTTAGCGGTAACAGTATTCATGGGACCTGCCCCCTTGCCGTTTTTCTGCCAATAGAGCCAGACCATATAGGCGCTGGCGTGCCAGCAACTCTCAGGCTTTTGCTGCGCATAGAGAGGAACATCTATGTTTGATATGTGCCATTTCAAAATCCTTTTTTAATTTCGTGTTTATATCTTTCCTGGTTTGTTATGAACTTGGTGACAGTGTACCTTCTAATAATGAGGTATACCAATTGTAGTTATGCCTATCTGACTGCTCTACAGTTGTAATAACACTGCGTTGAATGCATTGTGGTTTTGCTCTATACCACAGGGTACATATTTTATACTGGCTCGCCAATATCCACACAGCCATGAAATAGTGCTGGCAGTGCAGTCAATTACAGGGGCTGGGCGCATGTGAGGATTTCCTCAACGAATGGTGCTCCGATTTTGTTACCAGGGTGAGCGTGAATCAAGCTGTCCTCTAAGATGACACGAGTAATACTGTTTGCAATCAGTTTATCCGGCGCTGGTAATCCGACGATTATTAAACTTCGAGAATTCAATATCAAGGCTTGATGCCAGATCAATATCACCAACTAGTTTAAGTACCTCGATAACACATTCTATCGTGCATAATCCCCCTTCAATCTGATTACGCCTCAAAATATATTTGGATGAATGCGTTGCACCAAAGGATGCCATTGGCATTTTCTTTAAATACGGACTCTTATTGAATATTTTCCTGGACTGCTGCCACGTGCCATCAATAATTACTATATTATCGAAATTTTCAATTCTATGGTCTTCAGATTTATGCTCATTAAAGCCGGGGGCATCTAAATCTCTTACCGGGTATAGCAACAGGGCTTCGTTGTTATCTATTAGATCTAGTAAATAGTTATTCGGAGTGGTCCTTTGCCATAAAATTCTCTTAACAACATGACTGGCATGCTTTACTGCAATTAAACCTGTGTTGGTTGTCTTGTTTAACTCAAGTTTATGGGTAAGCAGGATGATTTTCATATCGGCGAAGTATAACGCTCGGCTGTCTACGCGCTGGACCAGCAATATTGCACCAATACAGGTGTTCTTGTACATGACAAGTATCTACGACGCTCCAGTTCCCGTGCAGACGTCTGGTCTACCCGATGAAAATAAAGCATGACTGAATATAGGGATTATGGCTCTGCCAGTGAAACAATACGCATTATTGAATGAAAATCGGTACCATCGACACCATTGTCCAGACTGGAAAAAAGCGCTTTTGCGATAGAAACTCCAAAGATGAGAACCAGTGACGGCTTAACTGGCTTATAACTATGGTGCAGAAATCAGGCACATGGTTTTCCATTTAGTATCAGTGAATTACGTCAAATTTATTTCTTTGTTAAACCGAGGGTCCGGTGGGTTTCTCCGGGTGTGGGTGTTCTGATTATTTTGGGCTAAAAGTTCTATTTTTGAGTCCGCTACACGGACTATACTTTTAACGTATTTGATTCCGCTGGATGCGTGCGATACCACAACTGATTCACAGGCCAAACCCGCCTGTGATTTGCGTTGAGGCTAGAGAGGGAGCATTAAGAATTATCATGGTAGCAGAGTAACTGAGAAGCCTGTGATTGATAAAATATATAAATAGGTAGCCGTCGTTTTTTTGCGTCAGTTTCGAGGTGATAAACATGTACGGCCTAGCAAGTATTGCCACAGACAATATCAAAGCTTCCCACGCTGCTCGATTCCAAAGGGAAAAAAATGGCGATGGGTATCGATTCTGCCCTGACGATTATGGCGACGGGTTCGCGTGCAGCGAGGAACAACGGAATAGCTATGTTATCGAATTCACAGATTTTGTAAACGCCCGCATGCGCTTCCAGTTCTACTGGTTGATCGGGCTGGTCATATTTACCATAGGCTTTCTACTAGCAACTACATTTTGGATAGAATGGCAGCCGGTGATCGATTTTATGGAAAGAGAAGACAATCTCTTTCCCACTGTTGGAGGTGTGCTTACGGTTGCGCCACTGGTACCAGCATTCTTGCGCGGTTATCGTCTGTACCAAAAACCGGTTGCTGAGCTATGTGCACAACGCGCAATAACCGGCCGCCGACATTCAACGCGTGAAGTGATGGAGCGGCGTCTTCATGGCATGTCCTACACGATGATTGGTCTGATGATTATTGCGCCATTTATTGGTTTCATTATTCATCTGTTGGAAATTAATGGTGGACAGCGAACTATTATTGCGCTCGGTGGGTTTGGATTGATGTTTATCGTCGGCTGCGTACTAGCTGTGTGGAAACGCCGTACAA
>CAZNOB010000279.1:0-2688 GCA_964574535.1 uncultured Granulosicoccaceae bacterium
GCCGCTTCGGCTACCACCACTGTTACGGTTTACACCTATCACAATCATCCCCCGTTTGTGACAGGCGACCACAAGGGCCTCACTTACGATCTGGTAGATCGGTTTAATGCAATTGCCGGCGACAAGCTGCAGTTCGAGGTGCAGGTGATACCCAGAAGCCGATTGAACATGTTGTTGGCAAAGTGGGTTTCCGGTGAATGCAGGGAAACCCGGTGCGACGACAACTGGGTTGTGCCGTGGGTAAATCCGAAGTGGGGTTTCGGGGCTGAACCCCGTATCAATTTTGGTTGGGTTCGACAGCTTCAGGATGCCAATCAAATAGTATCCAGGTCGGAAGCACCAGTGGACTACAGCGGCCCCGAATCACTGACTGGCAAGGTGTTTGGAGGAATTCGTGGGCACCGCTACGTCGGGATTGATGATCTGGCTGCATCAGGTGCGATAAAACGGATTGATGGGAACAACGAAAGAAACAATCTGCTGAAGCTATTGATGGGGCGTATCGATGCGACCTTGTTGCCTAAATCAACGGTCGAATACTACATGCAGCAGGATGAGGTGATCACCCCTCAAGGTAGTGAGCTCTATATTGCCGGAACAGCACATCAACAGTACTGGCGCTATCTAATGTTCCCGGTGGCCAGGCCAGATCTTCAGAGAGTTTTCGAGCAATTCAGTATTTCTGCACTGACTGAATAGGACTACACTGTCTTGAGCCGTACAAAACAGTCTATTTCTGTAAAGCTACTACGCAGTGTCTTTGCAGTATATTGTTTGGTTGCCGTTGGTGTGACACTGGTGCAGATGCTGATTGAGTACAACGGCATGGAGGATACAATCCGCTCCAGACTTGTCCAGTATCAGAGTAATTTGCAAAACTCGCTTAGCGAAGATATCTGGCATCTGGATATTACCAAAATTGGGTCAAGTATTGACGGTATCGTGCTTGCGCCGGAAGTGATCGGCGCTAATATCCTTTCTCCCGACGGTTATTTCATCGCCCGTGCCGGAGTGGTCCCGACCATAGAGCGCAGTCGTCAATCACTGCAGTTCGGACACTATCAGTCGCCGCAGCTGGAATACGGCGACGAGCTGATCGAGCATAGTTTCCAGTTGGTGGCGGATCAGGAGGAAAAAGAACATCTCGCAACTGTTGTTTTGTTTTCCAGTCCGGCAATTGTTTTTTCCGGTGTGTCGAATACTTTCGCGGCCATTATCGTCAGCGCAATGATAAAGTCGTTGGCCCTATGGTGTATCTTTCTGCTGTTTGGTCGGTGCCTGTTGAACGCGCCGCTGAACCGTTTGTCTGCAGCCATAGATCAGTTTGGCGTTGACAGTAATGATTCGCTACCGTCCGCAAGTGGTGAGCGTGTATCCGGCACTGAACTGGACACTGCCTGTGAAGCTTTCGAGAAATTGCGGAAACGTCTGGATGTCACGCTGGACTCTCTTCGTGACTCAAACGCGAGACTCAATAGCGACAACGCAAGATTGGGGCGGGCAATTGATCAGTCACCCAATGGAGTTGTTCTGATTACAAATGGCGTACTTATCAGCTATGCCAATTCGTCCTTTGGCGAAATATCAAAGCTGGACATAGGTGACTATATTCACCAACCAGCTTTCAATATGCTGTCTACTTTGTTTGGTAAAGCCGGCGAACCATTGGTCGACGCTATTGGCAGCTGCGACGATTGGACCGGGGAGCTGGCCTGTCAAGGCGCTGATAATACCAGGTGGATGTCTATTCGCCTTTCCCATGTGACCGATGCAGCTGGCGTTTGTGAATCGAGCATTCTCTTCATGGACGATGTATCTACCAGAAAAAAGAATGAGCAACTGATTAAAACCAAAAAAGAGGAACTTGAAGCAATTGTTGTCAACTTGAAGGAAACTCAGTGGCAACTGGTGCAATCTGAAAAAATGGCATCGCTTGGGCAGCTATCCGCTGGAGTTGCACATGAGATCAACAACCCGATTGCGTTTGTCAAAAGCAACCTGAGTACCTTGCGGCAGTATACGGAAGACCTGGTAAGAATTTCAGTAATGGCTAAAGCGTTGTCTAAGCATGTGCAATCGTCCAGCGACACGGATCATGCATTACAACAGGCAAGAGCGCTGGATAAAGAGGCAGAAAATGCGGCGCTCGATGAAATTTTTGAAGATCATGAGGCGCTTCTGACAGACGTCTACGAGGGAGTTATACGGGTACAGGATATCGTATTGGACTTGAAAGACTTTTCCCGATCTGACGGATCCGATTTTTGTTTGCTTGACTTAAACGAGTGTGTTGAGACGGCGTTAAAGTTGACGGGTAACCAATTGAAGTACAAGGTTGATGTCTTGAAGGATCTTCAGGATATCGATCAGGCCCATGCGAATCGAGGGCAGTTAACTCAGGTAATTACAAATTTGCTGGTTAATGCTTCACAGGCTATGGAAAATGGAGGGAAGATTGAACTCTCTACCAGTCAGCGTGGAAATATGTTGATCCTTAGAGTAGCCGATAACGGTGCAGGTATCGAGCCCGAGAACCTTGATAAACTGTTTACGCCGTTTTTCACCACAAAACCGGTCGGGGAAGGAACAGGGCTCGGACTATCGATATCTCATGGAATTATAAAGCAGCATGGCGGCGACATTACAGTTGACAGTGTTGTCAATCAGGGGACGGTATTTGAAATTAGT
>CAZNOB010000279.1:2788-6092 GCA_964574535.1 uncultured Granulosicoccaceae bacterium
CTGGAAGATCTCCAGAGACGGTTTCAACCAGTGTCAGGTTGCCGCCGTCGACCGCATAGACACCAACTACGCCTGACAAGCCATAGAGCTGGTAGAGGTACTCTCCGTCATCGGTTATGTCAAGGTCGATGAAGCCATCGGTAGTAGCGAATGCCGTTGCCGGGTCAGGGCTGGTAGGTTGATTGCCGGTAGCTGCAAGCACTTCAACCAGTTCGATGTTGCCACTGGCATCGGTAAATCGATACGAGGAAATGCTGGCGTCCAGCGCGTTTGATACCCAGAAAAATTCACCATCAGGCGACATCACAATCCAGCAGGCGGTACGCTGACCGACTGTTGGTGTCTGACCAGCCAGTAAGTCGAGTTGCCCGGCTGATAGCTGTCCGCCTTCACCGAGTTGAAAGGTTGATACCGAGCCGGTTTGCAGATTGGGGAACGCCGGTGGCTGACCTTCTGACTGAAATTCACGTGCTTCAGTGACAATGACAAAGGTACCGTTTGAGCGGTCTACCACTTCAAAGCCGATACCGGATGGCAGGTTCCGACCTTCTGCGTTGCCCAACTCAGTTGATGTAGCGCCGCTGACTGGCGCGTCTGTGGGTATGCCTTCATCGTTGAGTCCAAAGACGATGAGTTCGTCATTATTATTACTCGCCAGTGCCGCCGAGCCTGCGTTGATGCTTGCAGTAATGACGTACTCGCCATCAGGGGAGAAGCGAATAGCCGACGGTCGATTGGGTAGATTGCGAGTAGAGTTGGCAATGGGGGTCAGGTCGCCCGCTGCAAATGTGTAGCCTGTGATCGAACCTTCCTGATCAGGTTCCCCGTCAAAGGCACCGTCTGAGTCGATATTGCTGACGTAGACGATCCCGTTGTGGTAGGCGATGCTGTTGGGGCCGGTGCCGTTGGTAGATTCGGTATCAACAACTTCGAGTGTCATGTCATCATTGATTTGCATTACACTAATGGTGTCGCTGCCCGCGTTGACCGACATCAGATATTCGTTATCAGGTGTGTTGATCAATGCATAGGCTGAAATAAGTGGATCGAGACCTTCACCACCATCGAAGTCCCCGCCTTGTCCGCCAGTGGCAAATTCACCGGCCAGTGTTAGCGTACCGTCGGCGGCTCTTTGGTAGGCGACGATGGTGTTGGCGTCGAGGATGTTACTCATGACAAAGACCCCGCCAGCGACAGCGGTGTCTTCTACAGGATCGGGACCGTTTTCGTTTGCGGCGTTGTCATCGTCGTCGTCGCTCGAAGAGCAACCGGCAACGATCAGCATGGCAGCCATACCGGTTAATAGTTTTACTGCCGGAGTTTTTCTCATAATTCCCATTGAATTTTCTCTTGTGGTTTTACAGATTAATGAACTTTTACTGCGTTCGTGTGTAAGCGACGACGAGCATTGTTGACAGGGAGTGCCAGGGTCTGCTCGCACAGGGTGTGACTACTTCTGTTGTGTTTCGTTCCTTTGTACCATGCTTAAATTGCTCAGCATAAAACTGTTGGGCGTGATAGCTCTATGCAGGCACTCATGGTACCCATTTATATTTAAGGTACTGCAGAGAAATTTGTGGGTAAAAAAGTAGAAATGACCCGTAGATAGCAAGATGTAGCCGGCGCTATTTCTGGAAAGAGTGAGTTGCAAAGACTAACTTAGTGTTCATCCAGAAACAAGCGCTACTGCGAACCACTGATTGCCCATTATCTTTCACTGACTACATATAGTTATTTAGAGTGATTAAACGCCCACATATAGCCGGTAAAAACTCACGCACCTCAGTGATTCTCGCTACGCCCGTGTTTCTGGATGAGCGCTAATTAACCAAAAACCGGAGCCGTATAAACAGACTATCCCGAATCGAGTCCAGAAATACAAGCGTTTTATTTTCGAAGAAGTTAGCTGAACAGAATTTATTGAAGAGGACGAGTTCGAAACAAGGGGTCTGGCTCGGCTAAATATCTGCTGTGTTAGCGCTTTAGGCAGGATTGCCCTGGAAACGAGCTGTGTGAATTGTTGAAATACAATCTTCGATCAGTGCGTCGATATTTACTGAAAGAAGAGTTTCAACAGCTAAGAGCATATACCTGACCGTACCGCGCAGGACAGTTCCTGACCGATAGTGTACCAAAGCCATGCGATCAAAAATCGAATCGATGAAGAAAGTGCCTGGCAGATGTGTAAACACCGGCGGCTCACAATGAACTGGTTCGAGGCTAAGGGAATATTTTTCTGTGGCAAGGTGAAAGCTATTAACGAAAAAGCTAAACTGATTTTGAGAAAATCTTGCGGCTTTAGAGCGTTTAAAGACATCGAAAAATCACTATATCATGCCATGGGGATCTTCCAGAACCTCAAAAAAACCACAGATTTATGTGAGTGGGCCTATATAGACATTCATTGTAAATAAACAGTGAAATAACCACTTCGAGCATTCACAAAGTAAACTTTAATAAATGGAAGTGAAGCAACAAGTGGCGAGTAGGGGGAATGACAGTCGGTCTCGAATAAAGTGGTCTTTCGTATGGGATTCAGGTGCAGATCACCCTTGTGGGCAAATGCAACCCCAGATGTTCTTCTATTTTACGTGAATGTCGAAAGCTAACACATGACTTAAGAGATTGTCGGATACCGAATCCGCTAGCACGATGTGGTCATGGCCAGTAAACTCGAAATTTCTCTGGTGCCTGTTTTGAATTCCTCTGATGTGTCCGTTAATCCTGTAGGTGGTTCGAACAAAAATCTGCCAGCTGGATCAAGCTGAACAGGTTCTTTGGATATGGCGTTCGATATGAAATGGTCTTTTACGATCCTGTTAAACAGTATCCTCTAGTGTCAGGGCATGAAATTTCGCCTTCGTCGCTGTCAAAGGTGTATGCCTCGTTATTGCCTGTCAAATCCCTTAATCCGTCGTAAGCATTAGCATTGGCTTGCCCGGTAAGCGCCGCGGCATTTTGAGAATGATCGTGCAGTGCATAGCGTTTGCAGCCATCCATGGCTGACATCGCTCTTTTCGCCATCCATGGCGCGTCGACCCACTTCCACGATCACTTTCAAAATTGATTAAACGCGGGTAGATCAAGTGCAAGCGCTTTGCGTTTGTTTGTCGTCTGTTTGTCGTTCTTACTGGACGACATTTGTATGTTGTTAAAAATATACAATCACAATAAATAGACAACTATGCTTTTGTTAGATACCCCGGATTATTCACTAATTTGACGGCATCTCAATTTATTTTTTTATTTCACATTTAGTTTTGACTTTTGCAAATATCAGTAAGTGTTAGAGGTAAAATTATTT
>CAZNOB010000280.1:0-5972 GCA_964574535.1 uncultured Granulosicoccaceae bacterium
AATCGCCTGGCGTTATAGCGAGCGACAGACTGCTCTGTCTCTGTTAATACCACTCCGTTAGAGCCGGAAAAAAGCAGCGAACCCGTATTACGCCACGCATGGTATAAACCCAGATTATGACCGATCTCATGACTGGTCACTCGTGCATCCTTGACAGTGGTGTTATCTGCCACAAACAGAGTATTTATACCAAGTGGTTTCAATCCGTTAGGACCACCCAGCGAGCGCACATAGAACGCCGTCAGCGAGCCTCTTACAAGGTTCCTTCCAATGTTGACTTGTCCATGATGAATAGCCCGGAAAAAATCCGCTATACCACCACGCCCTATTCGATGACTAAGCCCCTTTAACAGATAATCGGGTGCTGCTACCTGCCGCACTACAACCGGTTCTATGACAATATCAGCCTGGCGCCAGATATTGTTAACCTGCGCAAAGTGACTTTCCATACTTTCAACCGTCCGTCGACTGGACATAAAATCATTGCCTTCGTCACTGACAAGGATAAAAACCGCGATTGGAATGGTGAGTATTTCTCGCTTACCCTCAGCAGCGTTAGTCCCCTGCAAAGCAATTGCTGCAGAACCTTTGACGGCAACAATTAATCCTACAATTAAAACCAATAATCCGTATTGACTGTTTTTTCGCATAATCAAATTTACACACGGCTTGATATAGAGTGTAGTGACACAGTTGAATCAAACAAGATGTCTCCAAGCGATTTTAATCTCACTTCCTCGCTACGATCCTCATTCTCGGACGACCACCTGTGACGCACACAATGACACAGTTTCGACAAACGCAACAACTGATATAAATCAGACACAAATCCCCGGAACTGTTTGCCTTTTACCGGGTCCACCCTATGCAGCCAAGATTTACCGTTATTCTGACCATCCACAGGTGTGCTTTGCTCACAGAAAAACTATAAACGATAAATAGAAAAATTTGTTGTGTTTATACTGAAATCCCTTAAATGTAAATGCGCCGCGCTGTTATTTGCCATATGTACATTGATTGCTCAACCCATCCAGGCTGAACAAGATTTTGTAGCACTGAGTAAGCTTATACTTATTGGATCTGACTTAGAGCGCGATGCCGCCGCAGACGCCATCATCGCGCATGGCAGCGCCGATATGATCCCTACCCTGGTACTGTTAATGCGTATCGGCGGTTCGCATGTGGCCACCCAAAAAGCACTGCATGCCCTAACCGGGAAAACACTTCGGAACTGGCGGGAAGCCATGCTCTACCAGGAGGCTCATCCTGAGATCGAGCCCCACCCCAGCTACTATGAACTCAAGCTGTGGTATTGGAGCGGCATTGATAAAGACTTTCTGTCTCTGTTTAACAGCGCTTCAGACTGGAATAACATGCGCATCCGCTTTGAGGAAATCACCTGGGGCGGCGCACTCTATGACAGCATTCCCCCTCTCGATAACCCTACACTGATACACGCTGCGCAGGCTGACTACCTGCTCGACGCAGACCTCGTGTTCGGCATTGAAATTAACGGAGACATTCGCGCCTATCCGCTCCGAATAATGGGCTGGCACGAAATGCTCAATGATGTCATCGGCGGCGTACCTGTAGCACTGGCTTATTGCACATTATGCGGCGCCGGGATTCTCTATGAAACGACAGCTAACGGCCATAACAAACCGTTTGTTTTTGGCTCATCGGGTCTGCTCTACCGATCGAATAAACTCATGTTTGACCGTCAGACCAACAGCTTGTGGAATCAATTCACCGGTGAACCCGTTTCCGGCACACTGGCCCACTCTGGCATCGCGCTGGAAACAAGGCCTGTCACGATTACCTCATGGGCTAAGTGGCGAGCACATCATCCAAATACCAAAGTACTATCACTGGAGACCGGACATTTCCGTAACTACGACTCCGGCGTGGTTTACCGTGACTATTTCGCTTCAGCCGATCTCATGTTTCCAACCTTCACTGATCAGAGTCGCCTTCGCCAGAAAGAATATATCTATGGTATTCGCCTCGCGGGCGGAGCAAAAGCATGGCCGCTGGACGCCTTCGCCACCAAGCCTGTCATCAATGACCAGGTCGGATTTTTTAATGTGGTGTTAATTGGTGATAGCAACACACGAACTGTACGTGCCTATGAACGCAGTGATCACGTATTTTCTGGTAATCAAACCGCCCTCAATGGGCCGGGCGGAGCCTGGCAGATCAAAGAAAACGCATTGATTGGACCCAACGGTCACCGACTGCCTCGGGTGCCGGGTCACATCACTTATTGGTTTGCCTGGGACGGTTTTCTAGGGTTAAAAAGTAAACTTTATACCGAACCTTCCGACAGTGATTCGAATGAACAATCAGATATAACCGTCCTGCCGGAATAGAAACACTTATCATCCCTGCGGTTTCTTTCACAAAGATATCATCAATGCTGCGCTCTGCTATATGTTTTCGATGATACGTACGACTAATGTTTCGACCCGCGCCCCAGGCTACAAAGCGAACCGGTGAGTTGGGCTTTACGCTACTTTCTAAAGTAATTTGACGATATTTTGGTCCATTGTCTCGTACCGCAGGCTTTCTTATTTCTGACAGAGCAAGTAAAAAAGGCCTGCAGATTTGCAGGCCTTTTCAATAATCCATTCAAAAATATCGAACTACGCGAAATCGATTACACCGACTCACCCTTTTCCAGTAGCTCTTCAATCAACTGCCGATTTATGCCACCGGAATCGCCACCTTCGAAGCTTAGTGCACCGCCGGAATATACCGTGCCATAGGTGCGCACCAGATTAATTACCTGGCCAATACCAGAGATCAACTGGTTTTTTTGCAACGGCGAAAGCGGGTGGATATACACGCCCCAAAGCATGCCTTGTGCAACGGCGTAACGAGCATCAAGCGCTGAATCGAAATTTGCCTGCATCATGCGTGTCATCTCGCCCGATGTTATACCCTCATAGGGTCGAATGGGAGTCATCACACGCATGCGGTCACTCTCTAAATCAGTGAAAACAAACAGCTGCACATCTTCGACAACGAGCAGAAAACGTGAACCGTCTGTCTGCGCCTCGGGACTTAGCGCCAACAGAATCTGCTCCATTCGCTCCAGTGACATTGGCGGCTCAAGAGCCTGTTGCCCCAACTTTGGAGAATCACTCTCTTGCGAGTATACCGGAGTAAAAACAACCAAAATCACGATCAGTAAAGAAGCGGCCCAGCGGAACATAAGAATTCTCCTTGGTAGAACTTATGGCTAATTAGCCCACGCTTCATTGCAGTCTACAGGGTTTAAGGTCTGGCCAAAAGACAGATTCACACTATTTTATCTACGTAAGACAGCAGGCACACTAAGGTATTTCGAATTGAACAATGGGCATGCCCTCATTCGCTGGAAAACAATTGAGCGAGAAAGTACCAGATTGATATCAACGAATTAAAAATAAGCAGATCAGGGTTTTTTGTAAAGTCAACCCTATTGCATAAAATTTCGAATTTAAAAGCTAATAGAGCGGTATGTAAGGCGCTACACGGAATTTTTACTGGATTGAGCCACTTCATCTGTGAGATTCAGAAAAATGCGTACAGTGCCTTTGATGCTCATATCGAGGCAGCGCAGTGATTCCGGGCCGGAAGTTTATGCAACACCAGGGTCAACCAGCTCAAAAATTTTATCACCATAAAAAAATCATTCAGAACACTCGTCTCAAGCCAGTCAGTGACTGACTTATCCCTGATCAGGATACAAACCCATGTCTTTCGTAAATTATTGCAAGGCTCAACTTTGCCCTATTGGCCAGCCCACTGAACCGCAATGTTCTGTAATACTTGCCCGTTTGCGGAACTTCTTCGATTCAAATAAACATCAGTATCACCGGCTAAGGTTCGGACCAGCTGGATATCAAATTCGCACGTCGTTGCCGCGATAACCACGGTAGATAGTCCGGCGACTTGCTGTAAGTACTCAGTGACCGGAATCTCCAGTAACGTCATGCCATTTTGTTGAACAAAATTCCCTTCAGTTATTGCAAGAGCAATCGATTCACTTTCTACCTGGCAAGTTGCTATGGCATTAAATGTATCCTCGCTGTCTCCCGAGGTAAAACCACTGACCGACTGCAGTGAATTATCGCTTAACGCCCAGCTTAATCTAATCACGGGCCCGAATTGCAGTGGTTCCGCCTGCAACGATTGAAACGTTTCCGGAAGGTACACATGGTTGTCGTCGACTTCACGGTACAGTAATTCCTCATCCTCCCTTCTCACGCTAAATGAAAACCAACCGGCTGCTTCAGAGGGCAGACTGGCAGCGTACTTCCCGTCGCTGATTTTGCGTAGTTCATTACGAGCTTTCAGATGTTCGTACCAGATTGATTCTCCAGCGACAAGATCAACCGCGTGTGTCCCCGCAAGATCGCGTGACTCAAAGGTAACAATTGCGCTGCCTTGCCCGTTATCATTTTGAACCAGAAACGTTGCTATAAGATTTGCATCAGTTACAGACGTCGAACTCACCGGACAGGCCGTTATAGACACAATCGCAGCCAATAAAACTACACCTTGACTCAACCGACCACGCATACCGGACACAAAAAAACCTGGCTTCTTATGTTTCATTCCTAACCCCGAAATCACGCCGCTTTTTTAAAGCGATTTTAATATTAAAAAGGATATGGGGCCAACTGTCACGTTCATTTGTTAAACATTATTTCAGCTACTAAAACTAACCGGCCTCTTTTGACATATTCAGAAGCTTCGATGTTTCCTCCGCTATCAATTCTGCTTCCAGTAAATGAAGGCATTGATTCACTTTTTCAAAAGATTCGTTGAAATCCAGAATTTTTTCATGTGAATTCTCAAAATTTGAATTAAAAAGATCTTCTCCTATCGCATGCATTCTTCGATGTGGTTCCTCTATTGCCTGAAAATGCGGGCGATCCGATAGCTCCTGCCCGATACCAAAATACCATTCGCCAAGGCGTGTTTCTTTTGGTTCGAAATGGATGTCAGGCTTTTCAACTGAAGCCATGTCCAGGTCTATATTGCAGTTTGCATAAAGCGTTGCATCTAAAACTGATTTTCGAAAATACATATTATTCATATGGGCATGGTAGATCATTCCTAAATGCGAAGACGGGTAGCAGGGATTACTTTCCACCAAATCTTTAAACGCATCAAAAGTAAGGGGCTTGCTAATCCAATAACCCTGTGCTTCCAGACAACCCGCATAAGCGAGAAAATGATAGGCACTTTTATCTTCAATGCCTTCGGCGACAACATCCATTCGTAGTGTTCTGGCCATATTAATAACCATATTGACAATATTCAGGTTCTTCGTTGAGCCAGCCATTCGCCCAATAACACCCTGGTCAATCTTAAGAGCCGAAAAAGGCACCAGGCTCAACAAGTCAATGGATGAATACCCCGTACCAAAGTCATCCATGACTAACTTCAAACCCATATCAGTTAGTTGGTGCAGGCGTGACAGGATATCATCCTGATTATTGATAGTCGCCGTTTCCGTGAGTTCAACTTGTAGATCATGCTGAGAGATTTCTTTTTGAACGAGCGCATTCTGAAGAATATCTATAATAACACTGGTTTTAAAATCCAGCGGCGATGTGTTTATTGCCAGACTTCCTTCAAAACCGCTTCCCCTCAAATCTCTAATCGCACGGATTGCCGTTAAGGTAATCTGAGCTGTAACGTCTGTGATTAGTCCTGCTTTTTCGGCAAGAGGTATAAATTCATCAGGCGAAATAAAACCTTTAACAGGATGATTCCATCTAATAAGGCATTCTGCTCCGGAAATGCGCCCTTTTAAAAAATTAACTTTTGGCTGATATTGCAATTCAAATTCTTGATTCGCCAGAGCTGCCTCTATTTCTTGCGTTGTTATATTCATGCTCTTTCGTCACCTTTCAACCAACGTGGAATCATTGTCTCTATACCGGTAGTTACATCTACTATAAGCAAGAGTCACCCCC